>CAYPCH010000033.1:0-30803 GCA_964409165.1 uncultured Oscillospiraceae bacterium
AATTGTGCACTTTTATATTATAAAAAATGTGCATTTTTATCTTGACATTTTCAATTGGTCAAGGCAAAATCCTTGCGGTGAAAGGAATTGGAGGATACCACCTCTGTTGCAATGCAGAAGCGCAGACAGCGGTGCAAAGGCTTCGAACGCTGAAAAATAGACCGCAAAAGCCGCTAGCCGTTATGGCACGTGACATCGAAGCCGTGTACAAAATCTGCGAGGTATCTGATCAAGAAAAAGCGATTCTAACTGGAAGTCGGAAACCGATTTTGCTACTCCGCAAAATAGTACCGGAGTATCTTCCAGAAGATATTGCCCCTAAACAGAAAAGGCTTGGGGTCATGCTCCCCTACGCGCCGCTTCAATTTCTTCTTTTTTCCGATGCTCTTGATTTCCTTGTTATGACCAGCGGAAATCTAAGCGGTTCGCCGATCTGCTATCATGATAATACTGCAATCAAAGTGCTTGGATCTGTTGCAGAATATTTTCTCATGCACAACCGTAAGATTAAAATTCCGGTGGATGACGCTGTCGTAAAAATCGTTGATGACCATGAAGTGCTTGTACGGTGTGGGCGCGTGTGCAGTGCATTACAGATTTGGAGGCGATAAAATTTGAATGAAAAAGTTATACTCCGGCATGGTGACGGAGGTCTTCATACAAACAAGCTGATCCGTGATATTTTTTACCGACAATTTAACAATGAGATTCTTATCGGATATCAAGACGCCGCCATTTTTCCATTGGAGAACGGGCGGCTGGCATTTACGACAGATGGCTTCGTGGTAAAACCTATATTTTTCCCGGGCGGAGATATCGGAAAACTTGCGACATCTGGAACCATCAACGATCTGACGGCAGCGGGAGCGATCCCGCTCTACTTGAGCGCAGGCTTTGTGATAGAGGAAGGTTTTGAGATAGAAAAGCTGGATCAAATCGCCGAGTCTATGAGTCAAACATGCAATACGGCAGGAGCAAAGATTGTGACGGGAGATACGAAGGTGGTTGAAAAGGGCTTGGTTGACGGAGTGTATATCAACACATCAGGTATCGGAATAGTACATGGATGCTTTTGTCCCAGACAGATAACTTGCGGTGATGAAATTATTCTGACAGGGACGATAGCGGAGCATGGCACGGCAATCCTGCTGGAACGATATGACCTTGGACTTCAAAGCGATATTGTAAGCGACTGTAAGCCATTATCTGAAATTATTCCGGCACTCGGCGATCACATCAAACATGTAAAACTGATGCGAGATCCAACGCGGGGCGGAGTGGCCACCGCTCTGTGTGAAATATCGGAAAGCAATAATATTGGTGCTTTGATTGAAGAAGAAAAATTAAAAATCCGACCAGCTGTTTGCGCTGTCCATGATCTCTTGGGCACAGATCCCCTGTACTTTGCTAGCGAGGGAAGGATGATTCTTGTCATTGAAAAAGGCTATGGCATGGAGATCATAAATATTTTGAAATGTCTTGAGAGTTGTTGTGAAGCAGAAATAATCGGAACATTTAACAAGATGTACAGCAAAGTATGCCTCCGTACAACTCTAGGGGGGCGAACGGATACTCAGTATGCTGGAAAACCAAATGATATCTAGAATCTGTTAAGATTAATCTTCTATCTCCTGACACATATAGGCACCCATAGCTGGAAAGTGTACCATACAGTTTCAAAAGTCCTTGAAAGACGGGGTTTTAGAGAATGAAAAAACGATACCGCAGAAAGATAAATTGTATCAATCTACGGTATCGTATCTGGTGCGAGAGAAGGGACTTGAACCCTCACAGTCTTGCAACCACTAGAACCTGAATCTAGCGCGTCTGCCAGTTCCGCCACCCTCGCATTATTGAAGTGCAATAGATATTTTACTAGAAAAAAGAGAAAATTGCAAGTGTAAATTTTTATATTTTCAATTTTTTTATGAAAGTCCTATACATAAATAAAAAAGTGTGATAATATAATTTTGGATAAAGACAGTAATTTGTTACAAAAACACAATAAAAAATTATTAGGGGCACAAACATAGTATATAAAAGCATACATATTATGACTATCGATGTTATCAAAAGATGATAATTTAATATGATTAATAATTTCATTTGTTTTGTATATTATATTAATCACGAAAAAAATCACGAAAAAGATTCTACATTGAAAAAGATTAATTTTCGTGATGTTATATTAAGAAAATTGAAGTGCGATGTAAAATCTTTATCACATTCAATATAGCTTACGGTTTTTATAGAAGCTATACTTCAACATAAAAAGCAGTAAACAATTTGTTTTAGGGGAGGTTTTTTTGTGAGAAGGGTAAGTTTGGCTAACGACAGGACTATTAACCGAGTAACAGACTTGTTTGAGCAATGTTCGGAGCAATTAGATATTGAAATTATGAGTATTGTTTTGTTTGGTTCTAGGGCAAAAGGTGATTTTACCTCTCAAAGTGATTATGAGTTTATGATAATGGTTTCTAATGAGACTCCACTTGAGAGGCATATTCTATTCCAAGAGACAATGAAATTGGAACTTTTGAGAGAAAAGTATCTGAATGTCAAACTGATAGTTTATACCCCGGAAATATTTGAGGAAATACTGTATAATGATAATATGGTGGGAACATATTTATATATGATATGTAGAGAGAATATTGTTCTCTATGACAGACAGGGAACATTTATGTACATTCGTGACAGGCTTACAAGAAGCAGGGATAAAAGTGAAGAGATATTTTTACAGCAGTGTATAGAGTTTGCAAAAGTTTTTGGCTCTGAAAAGTGGGAACGTAAATGGGATAAGACCCTGATGCAGTTTAAATACCATAACAATAGAAGGAAGAAAGTATATTGATTGGATGAGATTAAAAGTATAATAATATTATATAGCAATTTTTTTTTTGCCATATAATAATACTAAAGCCAATCGCAGGAGGAATTTTGTTTGAAGGGGAAAATAGAAGAATTTAAAAGTAAAATGAACAATAAGAAAGTTGCGGTTCTCGGGATAGGTATAAGTCATACACCACTTGTTAAATTTCTCCATAAAATGGGAGCTGATATAACAGCATTTGACAAATCAAATAAGGATAAATTGAACCCCGTGTTGGAAGAGTTTAAGGGATTAAAACTGGAATACAGTTTTGGAGAGGATTATTTAAAGAGACTCAGAGGCTTTGATGTGGTTTTCAGAACGCCGGGAATGAGGTATGACCTGCCAGAAATCCTGAAAGCTAAAGCTGATGGTGCTGAAGTAACCTCAGAAATGGAACTTTTCTTTGAACTCTGTCCTGCACCGATATTAGCAGTGACGGGAAGTGACGGTAAAACAACCACTACCACTCTGATTTACAATATATTGAGGGAACAAGGATATAACTGTTGGCTAGGTGGTAATATAGGAACTCCTCTTTTAGATAAGGTGGAGGATATTAAGGAAACAGACAAAGTGGTACTTGAGTTAAGCAGTTTCCAGCTTCATACCATGACTAGAAGTCCTCAGGTAGCGGTAATAACGAATATTTCACCTAATCATTTGGATATACATAAGTCTATGGATGAATATGTATCGGCAAAGAAGAATATTTATATCAATCAGAAAGCCGGAAACAAGCTTGTTATCAATTATGACAATGAGATTACAAGAAACTTTATTGACGAAGCAAAAGGAGAAGTTGTATATTTTAGCAGGAACAACCTGTTAGATAAGGGAGCTTTTATAAAGGAAGGATGGCTTTTTTACAGGGATGGAAACCGGGAAAACATGATTGTAAAAGCGGAGGACATTTTTATCCCTGGTATACATAATGTCGAAAATTATTTGGCTGCAATAAGTGCTGTCATTGATTATGTGGACGTTAAAAAAATATACAAGGTTGCGACTACTTTTAAAGGAGTTGAACATCGCATTGAATTGGTAAGGGAGATTAACGGCATCAGGTTTTACAATGACTCAATTGCCAGTAGCCCGACAAGAACCATGGCAGGTCTTGAATCCTTTGACAAGAAGGTTATTCTGATAGCTGGAGGGTATGATAAAAAGATACCCTATGATGTAATGGGTGAATCAATTGCCAGAAAAGTAAAATGCTTGGTTTTAATAGGTCAGACAGGGCCTAAGATTGAAAAGGCACTAATGGATGAAATAGAGAGAACGGGGAATGGTAAAGATATACCGATATATAAATGCAGTTCGCTTGAGGAAGCGGTAAGGATAGCTTATAAATCTGCACGTGAAGGTGATATAATAACAATGTCTCCTGCAAGTGCCAGCTTTGATATGTTTAAAAACTTTGAAGAAAGAGGCAATATGTTTAAGGATATAGTCAAAATGTTAAGAAGCGAGTGAAATATTACGAGTGAAATGAAATATATAATAGAATTGAGTACCTATCATGGGTACTCAATTTTGTTAGGACATTCCCTGAAAGGAAATCCAACAAAAAGCTTCGGAATAGATGTCCGAAGCTTTATAGTATTAATGGAGGGAGATGGATTCGAACCATCGAAGGCGGAGCCAACAGATTTACAGTCTGCCCCCTTTAGCCACTCGGGAACCCCTCCGAAACTAAGATATTTGGTTTTTTAATGACTTCTTCTATGCTTTATAACACCGAAGCCATTAAGAACAATCTGGTGCCCAGAGCCGGAATCGAACCAGCGACACGTGGATTTTCAGTCCACTGCTCTACCAACTGAGCTATCTGGGCAAATTTTAAAACATACTGTTTTAAAATTGGTGGGCCTTCAGGGACTCGAACCCCGGACCAACCGGTTATGAGCCGGTTGCTCTGACCAACTGAGCTAAAGGCCCTTCCTTAAGACAACAAAAATTAGTATAATGGATAATCTGAGAATAGTCAATGGATTTTTATTGGAAATTCAATATTTTTATTTCTAAGTATATTAATAATACCTGCTGTTTTGATATAATCTATAAAAGCATGTTATATATAACATTGTATATAAAAATATAAAAAGATGACGAGGTGGCTTAATGGAATATATAGAGGCATTAAGGGAGCTGAATTCGTATCCCGGCGTTTCGGGTCATGAAAAAATGCTTGCATCCCACGTAGTGAAGTTGTTTGAAGAATACTGCGATGTTGTAAGAATGGATGAATTTTATAATGTGGTTGGGCTTATAAAAGGAACATCGGGCGAAAAGAAAAGGGTAATGCTTTGCGCCCATATGGACGAGATAGGATTGCTGGTTACAAAAATTGATGAGAAAGGGTTTGTAAAATTTTCAAATATAGGAGGTCTCGATGCTAAGATATTACCGGCTCAGGAAGTTATAATACATGGGAGAAAGGATATTAAAGGTATAATTGGAGCAAAACCTCCACATTTATTAAAGCCGGATGAAATGAAAAAGGCTGTAAAAATTGAAGAAATGTCTATTGATACAGGTCTTTCGTCAGAGGAGGCAAAAGAAATCATATCTGTTGGCGATATTATAGCATTCAAGGATGAATCCCTTGTACTGCTGAATAATAAGTACAGTTCGAAGTCGCTTGATAACAGAGCCGGTGTAGCTGCTTTGCTGGATATAATGCAAAATCTTAAAGGTTTAAGGCATGAATGTGATGTGTATTTTACTGCAACAGTCCAGGAGGAGGTAGGCTTAAGAGGGGCAAAGATTGCTTCGTATAACATTTATCCTGACATTGCAGTTGTTATAGATGCTTGCCATGGGGATGTTCCTGATGCGCCTAAGGATGAAACCTATGGATTGGGTAAAGGTCCTGCAATTGCCGTTGGACCGAATCTTCACAAGAGGTATACAAAGAGGATGATTGAGTTGGCAAAGGAAGAGAATATACTATATCAGATTGATACGGAACCTGGGAATACAGGTACTGAAGCTTGGGCAATACAGGTTGCAAGAAGCGGAGTTCCGACAGTGCTGGTTTCAATTCCTTTGAGGTATATGCATACTACAATAGAAACCATAGATGTAAATGATATTAAGTATACAGGAAGGTTGGTTTCAAGATTTATTTCTACAATAGAAAATGAAACGGAGGAAACATGATGCTGATTAAAGAATTGACGCAGTTAAACGGAGTTTCCGGAAATGAAGATGAGGTAAGGGATTTTATAAAAAGAGAAGCAGAAAAATATGCTGATGAAATAAAAGTAGACTCAATGGGTAATCTCATATGCTATAAAAAAGGTTCTTCTCCTGTTTATAGGGTAATGCTTTCTGCTCATATGGATGAAGTAGGTTTTATGGTAACGGGATACTCGGATTCGGGAATGCTGAAGTTTAGAGCTGTAGGCGGTATAGACGAGAGGATACTCCCCGGCAAAAGGATATTTGTTGGCGACAGGAGGATACCTGGCGTGATTTCTTCGAAGGCTATTCATCTTCAGGAAGCACAGGAAAGAACCAATAACATCAAAATTAAAAATATGTATATTGATATTGGTGCGGATAAGAAAGAAGAGGCTGAAAAGCTGGCACCTTTAGGCGATTATATTGCGTTTAACAGTGCATATACAGAACTAGGAGGAAGTCTTATAAAAGCCAAGGCTCTTGATGACAGGGTTGGTTGCAGTATTCTTATTGAGATTCTGAAGGAAAGCTATGAATTTGATCTTTATGTGTGTTTTACGGTACAAGAAGAGGTAGGGTTAAGAGGGTCGGAGACAGCTGCTTTCAGTGTGAACCCGGATATTGGACTGGTGATTGAGGGCACTACCTGTTCCGATGTGCCAGGTGTTGAGGAATATGAGTATTCCACTGTTTTAGGAGACGGTGCAGCTCTAACCATAATGGATAGAACTTCATATGCAAACAAGAATCTGGTTAAGTATATTTATAATACTGCAAAAAACAACAATATAGCTGTTCAGTACAAGCAGACTACATCAGGTGGCAATGATGCGGGGAAAATCCAGCAGACGCATGAGGGGGTGGCAGTTGCATCAATTTCTGTACCTTGCAGGTATATTCATTCACCGGTTTCGGTTATGAGCAGAAAGGATTATGAGAGCACTCTTATGCTTGTTAAAACTGTAATGAAAGAACTTGGCAAAAATCAAAAGATAATTGGGAGTTTTAGCAATAAAACTTCTGTCTTAAAATACAATTCTACAAAAACGGAGGAATAAAACTTATGTTTGAATTGCTAAAGAAGCTTACGCAAAGCTTTGGGGTTTCGGGAAATGAGGAAGAAATCAGGGAAGTGATTATAAATGAGATAAAGGACAATGTTGACCAAATAAGTGTTGATGCGCTGGGCAATCTGATTGCGGTAAAAAAGGGTATGGGTAAAAAGATTATGCTGGCTGCGCATATGGATGAGATAGGAATTATGGCAACGTATATAGATGAAAAAGGGTTTATAAGGTTTTCAAATATAGGCGGAGTTTCTGCTTATAACTCTATAGGACAAAGGGTTAGATTTAAAAACAATACAATAGGTGCAGTTTATTATGAAGATAAGCTTGAAGATATTAAGAATCTCAAGTTATCTAAAATGTATATTGATATAGGTGCAAAGAGCAGGGAAGAAGCTGAAAAGGTAGTGAGTATAGGTGATGTGGCATGTTTTGAGGGCAGTGCTGTAAAACAGGGAGATATAATTATTTCAAAGGCATTAGATGACAGGAGCGGCTGTGCAGTTCTTATTAAGGCTATTAAAAACTTGACTCAAACAAAGAATGAATTGTATTTTGTTTTTACGGTACAGGAGGAGCTCGGCTTGAGAGGTGCAAGAACTGCTGCCTACAGCATCAGACCGGATATAGCAATTGCCGTGGATGTAACTCTTACGGGCGATACACCACAGTCTCATCCTATGGAGGTAAAGTGCGGAATGGGTCCTGCAATTAAGATAAAAGACAGATCTGTTATTTGTCACCCGGAAGTAAAAAGGCTTTTAGAGGATGCGGCAAAGAGAAAAAAAATACCTTACCAGTTTGAGATTCTTGAGGTAGGTGGCAGTGACCCGGGCGCCATCCATATAACTGCGGGAGGTATTCCATCAGGCGCAATATCTGTACCTGCAAGATATGTGCATAGTCCCGTTGAAACTGTCAGCCTGACGGATATGGAGAACGCTGTCAAGCTTTTAGTGGAAGCTGTAAATTAAATCTCCTAAAATTACCTACTGGTTTTTAAGGTTTTTATGATAGAATTATTAATGTCTTAAAAAAGTATTTTTATAAAATTGGAGGTGCTTATGGTAAGGAAGAAGATATGTAAGTTAGCTGTGACTTTATTTATTTTGCTTTGTGCAAGTTTTGTCATGCATTGTGAAGCGAGTGCAATCTCTGAGGAGATTTTTATAACTGTCAAAGTAAACGGTAACTGTATTAAAACAGATGCGAAGCCTTACATAAAAGACAACAGAACATTTGTATCAATACGCTTTATTGCTGAAGCATTAGGAGCAGACATTGAATGGGTGGATGAAGAAAAGAAAGCGGTTTTTACATTAAGCTCTAAAGTAGAAGATGGAGCTGTTATTGACAAAACAATTGCAGGTGCTTATGAAGAAAAAACCATAGAATTGTTTGTGGGAAGCAGCAAGTTAACGGTTAACGGAGTTGATACTGCTATGGATACTCAAACAGAAATTTCTAACGGTCGTACTATGGTGCCTGTCAGGTTTATTTCAGAAAATCTTAATTGTTCCATCGAATGGGACGAGCTTGTATATACTGTATCAATCACTAACAATGACGCTGTTGTGCCAGCGGCTTGTATAGACAACAGATATTATACCGACGATGATATAATATGGCTTGCAAGGATAATTAGTGTTGAAGCAAGGGGATTGTCAGTGGAGGGAAAGCTGGCTGTTGCAAATGTTGTTGTTAACAGAATGAAGAGTAATGATTTTCCAAATACCATACATGATGTTATTTCCCAGAAAGATTATAATGTGCAGTTTCCACCGGCACACAAAGAAGGTTTCCGTGAGAGTGTACCTTCTCGTCAGTGCTTTATTGTAGCAAAGATGGCACTAGAGGGTATAAATAATATTGAAAACTGCTTGTTTTTCAACAATCGTCCATTTAACAGTAAAAGTATTACATTATTTAAGATAATTGAAGGAGAATACTTTTACAAGAAGAAAAACTGATAACAGTATTAAAGAAACCAGATGGGTGATACGAAAAAAGAGAGGGACACAACGTTCCTCTCAAATATTGAAAATATTTCACAGAAGTGAAACTTGGCTAAAGCTCGAAAAAATAAAGACCCTGAATTTTGTCAGACCTTTTGTAGTGAAATGAAAGAGGCGAAATTAAGTACCATCAATGGGGATAAGATTTATTAGCTGACGTCAGTTTTGCCTGCAAGAAGCTTTTTTTGCATGTCATCATACACAAACCTGTACATTTTAAACAACTCATTGGCTGCAGGGTCAGAAGTATTAATGTCCGGATGGTAATTTTCCACAATTTGCTTCCAACCGAGTTTTAATATTTCTTCTCTCATTTTAAGTACTTTTTCCAGTGCACCGGTTCTTTTGTTTATGCTTGTGAGTTCTTTTTTTAATTTCATAAGCTCCTTGAGCATAACATCAAGATTATCTTCTTTATTACTCATATAAACTACTCCCCTTTTACTGCTCTTACCTTATATACACTTAAGAATGGTATCAATTACAGAAATACTGCACAAATAATACATCTTCAATTAATACAAAATAGCATTTCTGTTCAGGTATAAAAGAAAAAACTTAGAGAAAAGGATTTAAGACGTACTGCCGAAGATTTGAACTTCCCCCTTAAAAGCATAACCAACCAAAAACAGAATCAAACAATTTATTTTTTCATTCTTAAATGCCTTGTTTTTTGTGTAATAATTAATATTATTATATCACACTAAGGTTAAATATGACAGTAAAAGATCATAATTATTTTGAGAAATAATGCTTCTATAATCCTAAGCTAAACTATTATGGTGTATTATGCTTTACTGGGATACATGTTGCTGTATTTCTTTTACTTCTTTGAATACAAATTGTTGTACTTTTTTTATTTATCCTATATAATTAAGGCAAAAGAAAGAAACGGCAGTTGCTTGTATTGCATAGTATAGGGGTATGTTATGACGAAAATAGGTGTATTTGCAAACAGGGAAAAAGATGAAGGGCTTGAATATACGAAGATTTTATTGGAGAGTATCAGGAAAAACGGTGCTGAAGCTCTTTTAGATGAAGATACTTCTGAATATGAAGCCGTTAACCCGAATAGAGAAGATATAACAAGTGTTTCGGACATAGTGATTTGTTTAGGCGGGGATGGGACTTTCCTTCAGGTCGCAAGAAAACTTTTCGGAAAAGACATACCGATTATCGGTGTCAATCTTGGCAATCTGGGTTTTTTGGCTCAAGTGGATAAAAACGAAATTGATATGGCAGTTAAGAGGATTATTGAAGGCAATTACAGGATTGAAGAGAGAATGATGCTTGAAACTGAAATAATCAGAGAGAATAAAGTTATTGCCAAAGATATTGTACTAAATGATGTGGTTATTTCAAGGGGAGCACTGTCAAGAATATTGCATTTGAAGACATATATAAATGGCTCGTTTATTGATCTTTATCCTGGAGATGGGCTCATAATATCTACTCCGACTGGTTCAACAGCTTATTCGCTCTCTGCGGGAGGCCCTATGGTAGAGCCGGATGTCGAGCTTATAATTGCAACACCTATATGCCCGCATCTGCTTTATTCAAGACCGTTTGTAACTACAAGTGACAGGGTGATAAGGGTTCTTATAGAAGAAAATCACTGCCATGATGCAATGGTTACAGTGGACGGGCAAAACGGATATGAAGTACGAGGTGGTGACAGTATCATAACAAGAAAGTCACGCCATTTTTTAAAACTGATTAGAATAGATTCAACGAACTTCTTTGATGTTTTAAGAGGGAAAATATATGACAGAGGAGAGAAGAGCAAATAGCATGAAATATAATAGACAGGCAAAAATACTTGAGATAATAGAAAACGAAGTAATTGAAACGCAGGAAGAAATTGCGGAAAAGCTTAAGCAATTGGGAATGGATGTCACACAGGCTACCATATCAAGAGATATAAAGGAATTAAGGCTTATAAAGGTTATGAGTGCTGACAATCGTTATAAGTATGCTCCTTTCTCAAAGACAGAAAATGTTGTTATAAACAGGTTGATAACTATATTTGCAGAATCGTATGTATCAAGTGATTATGCAAATAATATTGTGGTTGTTAAAACTTTGCCAGGCATGGCTCAGGCTTCTGCTTCAGCAATTGATTCCCTGAGTCTGACAGAAATTGTTGGCTCAATTGCGGGAGACGATACGGTAATGATAGTTTGCAGGGCTGAAAAAATTGCAGAAGAGCTTGTTGAGAAGTTTAACAGGCTTGCAAAAACAAATGCAGATGATAAAATATAACAAATAAAATGCGGAAAAGGTTTTATAATTTATTATGAAGTGAGGGTTATAATAGTGCTGTTGCAATTGCAAATACAAAATGTTGCCATTATCGACAGGGTTGATATTGAATTTGAAACAGGGCTTAATGTATTAACCGGCGAAACTGGAGCTGGAAAGTCTATAATTATTGACTCAATAAACGCCATACTGGGAGAGAGGATTTCAAAGGATTTTATAAGAACCGGTAAGGATAAGGGAATGGTTGAAGCTGTCTTTCAAATAGACAATGAAAAGTTTGCTGATTTGTTTGAAAGTATTGGTGTCGATGCCGAGGAAGACGGAACCTTAATTATATCAAGAGAATTAACAGCTACAGGGAAAAATACATGCCGCATAAATGGCAAGATGGCTACTGTGTCAATGTTGAAGCTCTTAGGCGAAAGGCTTATAGATATTCACGGGCAGCATGACAATCAGTCACTGCTCAGGACAGAGAGTCATATAGAGCTGCTGGATTCATTTGCAGAAGAAAATATACACTCTATAAAAGAAGATTATGTTAACCGTCTAAACAGTTACAGGCAGATAAAAAACAAGTTGAAAAGCCTCGCGGGCGACAATAATGAGAGGGCGCGTAAAATTGACCTTCTTAAGTATCAGATAGATGAAATTGAAAAATCACAGCTTGTTGAGGGAGAAGAAGCCGAGCTTGAAAGACAGAGAGATGTTTTATCAAACTCAGAAAGAATTATCGCTACACTATCAAAAGCATACGACCTTTTAGGTTCGGGAAGCAAAATTGAAAAGGCGGTATCAGACAATATAAATGAAGTATTATCGGATCTTAACGATATATCCGGTCTTGATGAAAGATACGCTTTGGTTACCAAAAGAATTGAGGTTTTATACTATGAGCTCGAAGATGTTGTAACGGAAGTACGCAATATGAGGGACGAGATAGAGTATGACCCGGTACTTTTAGAACAGATAGAAGAGCGTCTTGACCTGATATACAGGCTGAAAAAGAAGTACGGGGATACTGTAAAAGACGTAATAGAGTATTCACAGGAAGCAAGTAAACAGCTTGAAGATATAATAAACAATGAAGAAATAGTCAATAGGCTGTCCGCGGACTTGAAAAAGGAAAGCAGTGAGCTTTTTAAAATATCAAAGAAGCTGAACACTGAGAGGGCAAAGGCTGCAAAGCTTCTTGAGGATAAGATTGGTATTGAGCTTGAAGACCTTGAGATGAAGAATGCAAGGTTTAAGGTCAGCATAGAATTTGATGATTCAGAGGATTATAATAACAAAAGGAAATTCAACCAAAACGGATTGGACAAGGTTGAATTTTTGATATCGGCAAATGTTGGCCAGCCTTTAAAGCCTCTATCAAAAATTGCGTCCGGCGGGGAAATGTCGAGGATTATGCTGGCAATAAAGACTATACTTGCCAATGTTGATGAAATGCCAACGTTGATATTTGACGAGATAGACATTGGTATAAGCGGAAAGGCAGCACAAAAAGTAGGAGAAAAGCTTTCATTCATTTCAAAGAACCATCAGGTCATATCGGTGACGCATCTAGCTCAGATAGCCTGTATGGGCGACAATAACCATTATATCGAAAAGATTGCAAAAGGGAATATTACTGAGACAAAGGTGAAAAGACTTGATGAAAAGGAAATAAGAAGCGAGATAGCGAGAATGATAGGAGGAGCCAATATTTCCGAAATTACTATAAAGCATGCAGAAGAAATGCTAATGAATGCAAAAAAGTTCAAAGCATGATCAAGGTGTAATAAATTCATATCTATTAGAAAAAATACCCCGAAGCATAAAATAAAATAGACTATTTGACATAAAGACAGTTGCTTAAGTGGCAGCTGTCTTTTTTAGCGCCATTTCCTGAAAGGAAATCAAGCAAAATCTGCTTAAAATTATTGTGATTTTCAATGCAGTATTTGGCTGAATAAATAAGTTTGTTATAGGTTAATTTAAGATTAGGAATGTTGAAAATATAACTTCGGCTATAATTTTGCTTCAGGCTTTATTTGACACAAATGAGCCACGTGGGAAATTCCAAGTAATATTTCAGCCATTTCCCGGCAAAGTCAGTATATTTAATAAATAAAAAAAGTTAAATTTTTTTGTTGTACTTAAGAGGGAATATGACACCAGGAGAGTGATTTTTTAATGAAATATACACGGTCTACTGGAAGGAAGCTGTTTGTTTTTTTATCAATTTGTTTTGTTATTTTAGCCCTAACATATGTTAGGGCAATTTATAGTTTGCCAAACCAATTAACACTTTTTGAAAACCAGGAATATATCTACAATTTTAAAAGTCCTTTTCTTGTAAACATAGAAACTGATAATAATGATATGTTAATGTTTGAAAGCTGTGATAATAAAGTTAAAGGAAGTTATTACAAATTATCCGACCCCATAATGTTCAAGACTAAAAAGATGGGCAGGGTAATGCTGAATATAAAATTATTTGGCTTAATACCCCTTAAAACCCTTCAGGTGGATATTGTTCCTAATAAAGAGCTTGTAGCATGTGGAAACACTATCGGAGTAAAGCTAAAAGTAAACGGTATACTTGTTATTGGATTATCGGATGTTACAACTACGGATGGGAAAAAGGAGTTTCCAGCTAAAAATTCAGGTATAAAAGCAGGGGATCTGATTGTGGAAATTAATAAAAAAAGAATCGATACTATAGAAGAATTGATTAATGAAATTGATGCATGTAATGGTGATAACATACTGGTAAAATACAAAAGGGAAAATACTTTTAATAATATTTTGATAAGACCTGTTATATCTATTGAAGATAACAAATACCGTACCGGTATGTGGGTCAGGGACAGTACAGCGGGTATTGGCACATTGACATTTTATGATCCTGATAGCAAAGGTTTTGGTGCGTTAGGACACGGTATAACGGATATTGATACAGGTATTCTGATGCCGGTAGAAAAAGGTGAAATAGTAGAGTCTAATATATTGGCAATTAAAAAGGGAAAGCAGGGAAGCCCTGGAGAACTCAAAGGAGTACTTATAGAAGATAGGAATGAATTGGGTATCATTAGCAGGAATTCCAGACACGGTATTTATGGAAAACTGAATGACAATGCGCTGACAAGGTTTGGAACCCAAAAGTATCCTATAGGGCTTAGAAGTGAAGTTAAAGTAGGACCTGCAGTTATTTTTGCGAATATTGACGGAAAAGAAGTACAGACGTATGATATTGAAATTGTAAAGCTATCAAATAAAAGTACCAGCGGTTCAAAGGGTATGATTATAAAGGTGACAGATGAAAGGCTTTTAGAGGCAACAGGAGGTATTGTTCAGGGAATGTCGGGAAGTCCTGTTATCCAAGATGGTAAATTGGTAGGTGCAGTTACTCATGTTTTGGTTAATGATCCCACCAGAGGTTATGGTATTTTTATTGAATGGATGGTAAGGAATATTACCGATGAGCAAAAAGATGTGTTGGCAGCTGCATCATGAGGTTGTACAATATTTGAAAGATATTGCAATAATGTATTGAATATTCTGGAATAAAGTGATAGAGTGGAAGAAAGTACTAAGAGATAGTATTGTTATAAAAAATCAATTTAAATGGACAGCATATTTCCCGGAAATTTCATTGTTTTTTTGAAAGTATGTGAAAAAAATTATTTAATCTAAAAAAGATTGTAAAACCTTATAAGCTCAATAAACAACGGTAGTTTAAGATTTTTATATTTTTAATTTATGTCATTTTAATGTAAATATTAAGCTAATATAATAAAATATAGTATGGAAATTATTGAAACTTTGTCGAATGATAAATATAATACTAGTTGGAAGTAAGACATAAGTTTTTTACAAAAGTTAAGGGGGAGTTAATTTGGCATCGAAAAAGATTCAGGTTGTAATAGCAGATGATAACAGGGAATTTGGGGATATTTTATATGAGTATCTGAATAATCAGGATGATATTGAAGTAGTTGGTGTTGCAAGAGACGGTGTAGAGGCTTATGACCTTATAACTTCAACGCTACCGGATATTGCCATTTTGGATATCATTATGCCGCATCTGGATGGTTTGGGCGTATTGGAGAAAATAAGTACAACTGCAATGAGCAAAAATCCATTGTTTATAATTCTATCTGCGGTAGGTCAGGATAAAATTACACAAAGGGCTCTGGCATTAGGGGCAGAGTACTATGTTGTAAAACCGTTTGATATGGATGTGCTTGTGTCGAGAATAAGACAGCTCAAGAGTATAGCACAAACTAATGTAATAAAATCAGACCATGTTGCAGATCTCAGGCAAGCATATCATCCGCCACAATCTAAAAACCTTGAGGCCGAGGTTACAAATATTATGCATGAGATAGGTGTACCGGCTCATATTAAGGGATACCAATATTTAAGGGATGCTATAATGATGGTTGTAAAAGACCTTGATGTAATAAACTCAATTACAAAACTGTTGTATCCTTCAATTGCAAAGGATTATAACACTACACCAAGCAGAGTTGAAAGAGCAATAAGGCATGCTATTGAGGTTGCATGGAGCAGAGGGCAGGTAGATACAATAGATTCATTGTTCGGGTATACTGTAAATCTTGGAAAAGGCAAACCAACCAATTCTGAATTTATAGCCATGGTTGCAGACAAGTTAAGACTTGAAATGAAAATTGCCAATTGATTTATGACTAATTCCTATGGTGTTTTACTTTGGAAAAGGTCTGATAAAAGCTCTGGGGATAGACAATCCTCAAGAGCTTTTAGGTATTTAGAAAAAAATAAAAGAGGAAAACCCAAAACCAATGTTAAGTGCGAGAATTTATCATTATAGAAATGGACTTTAAAGAAGGATTTTGTCTATTTGTGTAGAATAAATACTAAGGTGGATAAAAAATGTTTATGGCTATTATATTATTTTCATAAGAATTTTGCTTCTACTACATTGAATCCCAGTTTTATTGCTTCTTCTTTATTGAAATTCTGGTCAATATGCATACAGTAAACTTTGTGCCTGAATTCTGGCTTTACAGTCTCGGCAAGCTTGCCGAGATAGAAGTGAGGATTTCCAGCATAGTCAAGACCGCATGTATCTTGATAAAGACAATCTATTTCAGAGTTGTGTAATTTATTCAGGATTGAACTTTTTATTGAATTTGAGTCACCGCTATAAAAGATTACTGTACCGGGAAAAACTAGCATGATACTGTAGGAAGGTATAGTGTCTACATGGGAGGCGGTAATAAAAGTAACGTTTACATCTATAAAAGAATCATTGACATGTGCTTCCAAAGTATTAATAATCTCATAAAAATCTTCGCGAACTCCCATACCCGAAAGAATGTTTTTTAATAAATCCTTATCGGGAAACAAGATTTTAGGTTTGCAGTCCAAAACATAATGAGAATAAAAAATAAGTTCTCCGAGGCTTCCTATATGGTCTGGATGTGTATGAGTAATTACAGCATAGAGGTTTACAATACCTTTTAAAATATCGTATTTTTGTAGTTTGTTAAACACTGTACTGCCACAATCCAATAAAAGTAATGTGCTACCTGTTTTAATATATGCACTGTTATTTCCGAGAATCGTATTAAAAGCACTGCCTATACCAAGAAAATTTAACATATGCCCAACCTCGTTGCCTTTAGTATTTTATTATATATAACAGAAGTTATTTATACAATTTATATATAGTATAATAAAAAAAAGTAGAAACATCAAATAAAAAATTATCATGTTGTATTGAATGCGATAAAGATTTTACATCGCACTTCAATTTCCTTAGGAAATGTTGAAATTCGTGATTAATATAAATATAAATATAAATATAAATATAAATATAAATTTAAATTTAAATACAATACCGATACAAATTTTTTTATGAGTATTGTTTATGGAGCGTGAACACTATGAAAAAAGTTTTGGTAGCTGACGATGCTAGTTTTATGAGAACTTCATTGAAAATGATGCTTGAAAGGAATGGATATCAGGTGGTGGGAGAGGCAGAAAACGGCTTGGTTGCTGTAAATAAATACAAGGAATTTAAGCCAGATATTGTTACCATGGATATAACCATGCCAATTTGCGACGGGATAAAAGCAGTAAAAATGATTAAAGAGTTTGATCCGAGTGCCAAGATTATTATGATTTCCTCAATGGGACAGGAGTGCTTTGTAAAAGATGCTATTCTTGCCGGCGCAAAAGGCTTTATTGTAAAACCTTTTAAAGAGGATTATGTTGTCAAGGCTCTTGAGAAATTATAAAATGCACTTTTTAGAAGGTCATTAAATAAATACCTGTCAGGAGTGATAAACAGTGTCTGAAAACAATAGTCGTGAACCTATGCTGGAAATGTTCATCTTTGAAACCCTCCAATTATTGGATCAATTAGAGCAATCCCTTATAACCAGTGAAAAGCAAAGTAATCTTGAGTCTTCTGTGAATGAAATATTTCGAATAATGCATACCATTAAGGGTTCTGCAGCAATGATGCTGTTTGATAGTATTTCTTCTCTTGCCCATTCCATAGAGGATTTGTTCTTTTTCCTGCGAGAAGGGAAACCAACGGATGTTGCTCCATCAAAAATAATAGATATTGTTCTTGACGGAGTTGATTTCATAAAAAATGAAACAGCTAAAATAGAAAATGGTATGGAAGCTGACGGAGATGCTTCAAATCTTATACAAAGCATTAAAGAGTATCTTGACTATATAAAAAGTTGTAACATCCCTTATAAAATACAGGGGCAAGAAGAGAAAGGAAAAGAAAAGAGTTATCAGTATGATAATCAAAAATACTATATAAGCTCTAAAAAGACTGACGCGAAAACTGCCGAAAATAAATATGAAGCAGTTCTGTATTTTGAAGAGGGCTGTGAAATGGAAAATATAAGGGCGTTTTCAGTTGTGCACCAATTAAAAGAGATTACGGAGGTTATTAGCTATTATCCAGAAGATGTTATGGAGAACAATGAGAGTGTGGCAACAATACAGAGTGAAGGATTCAGAGTAGTATTTAAAACAGACCTTGATCTTGAGCAAGTCAGAAAAAAGCTTTATGAAACTATTTTTCTGAAGAGTTTAGAGGTTTATGTGACTGATGATGCTTTGTTTGGCAGCGAAAATGCAATAAATTATAAGGAATCTGAAGCCTTAGCCTATGAGGAGCAAAAAAAACCCATCAGAGATATAGTACTGGATGATACTGAAAATAATACTTATAGTAAAGATAAAACTGAGCCTGAAGTTATATTTTCAGAAGAACACAATACAGAAAAGAAATTAGAAAACGATTCATCCTCCGGAAAACAAAGTGTTATAAGTGTAAACATAGTAAAGCTTGATATGCTTATGGATCTTGTAGGTGAACTGGTTATTTCCGAAGCGATGGTAACACAGAATCCTGAGCTGGAAGGTCTTAAACTGGAGAATTTTAATAAAGCAACCAGACAGCTTAACAAAATTACAAATGAGCTACAGGATATTGTAATGTCAATACGTATGGTGCCTCTATCCATGACTTTTCGCAGGATGAACAGAATTGTAAGGGATATGAGCAAGAAACTGAACAAAGTGGTCAATATGGAGATAGTTGGGGAAGAGACTGAGGTAGATAAGAATATTATTGAGAGATTGTCGGATCCTCTGATTCATTTGATACGAAATTCAATTGACCATGGAATTGAAGAGGTAAACGAAAGAGTAGAAAAGGGAAAGTCGCCGGCGGGTCATTTGATACTAGAGGCCAAAAATGCTGGAGGAGACGTTTGGATAATTGTAAAAGATGACGGAAAAGGACTTGATAAAGAGAAAATATTGAGAATAGCCCGTGAAAATGGACTTATACATAAGCCTGAATCGGAGCTCAGCGATAAAGAGATTTTCTCATTTATTTTCCTGCCGGGATTTTCAACTAGTGAGAATGTTACGGAATTTTCAGGACGCGGTGTAGGGATGGATATAGTAACAAAGAACATTCAAATGGCAGGAGGCAGTATACAGGTTGACAGTATACCGGGGCAGGGGACAACATTTTTGATTAAATTTCCTTTGACCCTTGCAATTATTGACGGTATGGCTATAAAAGTAGGTCAATCAAGGTACACTATACCGACCATATCAATAAAGAAATCTTTCAGGGTAAGCGATGAGGCAGTAATAAAAGACACTGAAGGAAATGAAATGATAATGGTAAGAGGTGAGTGTTATCCTGTTCTTAGGCTTCATACATACTACAGGATTTCCACCGAGATTACTGATATAAAAGACGGAATAATTATTATGGTTGAGAATGATAGCAAATCATTCTGTCTTTTTGCTGACATGTTGCTTGGAGAACAGCAGGTAGTTGTAAAAGCTTTGCCCAAGTACATAAAGAAAGTAAAGGGAATATCAGGGTGTACCCTTTTGGGAGATGGTAATATAAGTCTGATTCTTGATATTGCCAGTTTGCTATGATAATTACTCAACTTTCCCACAGTATTTATGGGCTCTTTGCCACTAACGTAGCATTGCTCACCGCGGTCAAAAAGTAAACTTTTTGCCCTTAACTTGTGAGCAACCAGAGCCTCAAAATACTATAAGTGGGAAAGTTGAGTAATAAACTATAGGCAATTGCGAAACTCTTGAAAAATTGAAAGGAGATAATTATTATGGCTGAAGTACTTGAAAGGTCTACAGAGCTTGAAGAAGATACGCAGAAAGGTAAGTTTCTTACATTTATAATAGGTAAAGAGGCTTACGGTATTGAAATTAAATATGTTACAGAAATTATAGGCATTCAGTTAATTACTGAATTGCCGGAATTACCGGATTATATAAAAGGAATAATCAATTTGAGAGGCAAGATTATTCCTATATTAGATGTAAGACTTAGGTTCGGAAAAGAATTCATGGAATACAATGACAGAACATGTATTGTAGTTGTAGATATTAAGGATGTTTCTGTTGGGCTTATAGTTGACAGTGTTGCTGAAGTTATTTCAATTGCTGACACTGATATAGTACCTCCTCCGAATGCAAATACCGGATTTAACAATAAATATATAAAAGGTATTGGTAAGGTGGGAGAAGAAGTAAAACTGCTTCTTGACTGCAATAAACTTCTCAATGATGATGAGTGCGAAGGTTTAAGCAAAATTTCCTGATTTGGTGGGTGTCTATGATAAGAATTTCTGATGAAGAGTTTTACAAGTTGAGCGATTATATTAAAAGGAATTACGGTATTAACCTAACTGAAAAGAAGAAAGCTCTGGTTTTAGGAAGACTGCAAAATATACTCAGACAAAAAAAACTTGATAGTTTTTCTGAATATTACCATTATATTGTATCGGATAAGACGGGTGAGGCTGTTACTACTCTTGTAAATAAGATTACTACAAATCATACTTTTTTTATGAGAGAGCCGGAACATTTTGAGTGTTTCAGGACAACTGTACTTCCTTATTGGACATCTTCGTTAATAGCTTCAAAGGACTTAAGAATATGGAGTGCAGGTTGTTCTTCCGGAGAGGAGCCATACACTCTGGCCATGATAATTTCCGATTTTTTTGGACCGGATAAGCCCTCATGGGACACTAAAATTCTTGCAACTGACATTTCCATGGAAGTCATTAATACTGCGAAAAGCGGTATGTATTCCAATGACCGTTTGGATTCCCTCCCGGAATCATGGAGAAAAAAGTATTTTAAGAAACTCGGAGAAGAAAAAAGTGCTGTCTCAGACTGCATTAAGAATGAAATAATATTCCGATTGTTCAATTTGATGAGCCCTGTCTTTCCATTTAAGAAAAAATTTCATGCCATCTTTTGTAGAAATGTAATGATTTATTTTGATGCTGATACAAAAAGAGAGCTTGTCAATAAGTTTTACGAATTTACTGAGCCGGGAGGATATTTGTTTATAGGTCATTCTGAGTCGCTAAACCGGGAAGAAACAATGTATAAATATATTATGCCAGCAGTTTACAGAAAGGAATAGATGGCTGTGGAAATAAAAAAGACAATTATTAGAAGGAAAATAAAAGTTCTGATAGTTGATGATTCTCTTGTGTTCAGGGAGACACTAAAAAGGGGAATATCACTTGATGCAGCTATTGATGTTGTAGCTACCGCCAGTGACCCTTATTTGGCAAGGGACAAGATTATTGAGTTCGAACCTGATGTAATGACACTTGATGTGGAAATGCCCAAAATGAACGGTATTGAGTTTTTAAAAAAGCTTATGCCTCAGTACCCTATCCCTGTTGTTGTGGTCAGTGCAGTGAGTGAGAATGTATTTGATGCTTTAAATGCAGGAGCTGTTGACTTTGTTACAAAGCCGGGGGCAGGTACTAAACAAGGAATGGAATCTCTTATTAACGAGCTTATAATTAAGATAAAAATTGCATCTACTGCAAAGGTAGGACACTGGAAAGGTGAGTTTTCCGCTGGTAGCCGAATCGGAATCATTAACAACAGAGCTGCAAGGAATATTATTGCTATTGGGGCATCTACTGGCGGAACGGAAGCAATATTCAGCATAATAAAAAAGTTTCCCGGAAATATACCGGGAACAGTTGTTGTGCAGCACATGCCTCCGCTTTTTACCGCTATGTATGCAGATAGGCTGAATAATTCATGCATGGTTGAGGTGAAAGAGGCACAGACTGGTGATAAGGTTTTGCCGGGAAGGGTATTGATTGCTCCTGGAGATTACCATATGAGAGTCAAAAAAAGCGGGGCTCTGTATACGGTAGAATGTTTCAAAGGAGAGAAGGTAAGCGGACATTGTCCATCGATTGATGTATTGTTTGAATCGGTAGCTAAAGTTGCAGGCAAAAATGCATTAGGTGTTATACTTACAGGTATGGGAAGCGATGGAGCAAAAGGCTTATTGGAAATGAAAAGAAACGGAGCACGTACTATCGGACAGGATAAACATTCATCAGTAGTCTATGGAATGCCCAAAGTTGCTTATGAAATTGGGGCTGTTGAAAAACAGGCATCCTTGGATTCTATACCTAAATTGATACATTCAATGCTTTAAAGAATAAAAAAGATGTTTTAATGAGGTGTGAATAATTGGACGACAACGCTTGCATAGTATTTCTTCAAAACAGCAGTGAGCTTTTATATAAAGTTGAAAAGGAACTTTACGAAATAGGAATAGAGTGTTTTTTAGACACTGCAAGTAATCTGGCTGATCTTAAAACTAACTTAGAGAATGGCAGTTGTGATATTCTGCTGTTTGATTATAGTTGCAGAATTGATGTAAAAGAAGTTTTCAGGGTGATAAAACAGTATAAAAATGAAGTTGCTGTTATTGCATTGTTGGATAAGAATGAGGAATGCATCGGTCTTGACATCATAAAAACAGGTTTTAGTGACTACTGCCTGAAGGATGATTATAAGAGACTTGGCGCTTCTATATTAAGGGAATATAGAAGATGGATGAAAGCCCGTGAGCAAAAAAGGTTTGAGCAGGGACTCAAAAAGGAAATAGAACGCTTGGCAGTTACAATTGAAAGTATTGGAGATGGAGTTATAACATCTGACATAAATGGAAAAGTAATTATGATGAATAAGGGTGCGCAGGAATTGACAGGGTGGCAGTGCAGTGATTCAATAGGAAAACCGTTATTTGATGTTTTTAATATAATAGATAAAAGCACCGGGCTACATGCTGAAAATCCCTATGAAAGAGTACTGAAGGAAGGCAGGTCGGTTGGTCTGAAAAAACATACCGCTCTTATTTTAAAAGATGGCACCGAAAGATATATTTCTGCAAGCAGTGCTCCTATAAGAGACCTAGAAGATAAAATAATGGGTGTTGTTGTTGTATTCAGGGATATTACAAGGATAAAACGTGCTGAAGAACTGTTGGCCAATGAACAAAGGAACTTGAAGGCAATTTTTGATGTAGTGCCTGTAGGTATGCTTATAGTTGACAAGAACGGATTGGTCAAAACAGCCAATGAATCATTAAGTTATGTATTTGGAGATAAAAAAGAAGATATATCGGGAAAGAATATCGGGGAAGCCACTTTTTGCAAGTACTATCCGACATGCGGTGAAAACTTTAAAACAAATGAAAAACTTGAAGAGTGCGATCTTAGGAAAGCAATAAGTCTTGTAGCTGAAAGAGGCAATGCTATACATGGATTGGATTTAAAACATTCTATAATAAATGATGGCATGGAAAATGAAATCTGGCTCAGACTAAGTGCTGTTCCTGTAAAATTGGATAATGAAGAGTGTGTACTTATTACTATGGATAATATTACTTCCCAAAAGAAGATGGAAGAAGCTATTGCAAAATCAAGAGACTTTTATATAACATTATTTGAAGAGTTTCCTGTACCTATTTGGAGGTCTGGTGCTGATGGAAAGATTGATTATTTTAATAAAAGGTGGATGGATTTTACAGGCAGAAAAAAGGAAAAAGAACTGAGAATTGAATGGATTCAAATGGTTCATCCAGAAGACAGGGACAAATGCACAAAAACACTTGAGACTGTATTTAAAGAAAGAAAACCGTTTAATATGGAGTACCGTTTAAGAAGGTTTGACGGAGAATATAGATGGATTATAGATTTTGGAAGACCATTTAATGATCTTGAAGGCAATTTTGCAGGGTTTTTAGGTGTTTGCTATGACATAACAGAAAGAAAACAGGTTGCAGAGAATCTCTTGAAATCAAAAGAGTCGGCTGAGGCTGCCAGCAGAGCCAAAAGTGAGTTTTTAGCCAATATGAGTCATGAAATACGCACACCACTAAACGGTATAATGGGTATGACCAATCTGACACTACAAACCAATCTGACAAAGGAACAAAAAGAGAATCTTGATATTATAAATTCTTGTGCAAATTTACTACTCAATGTTATAAATGATATTCTGGATTATTCAAAAATTGAAGCAGGAAAGATGGTTTTAGAGTCAATACAGTTTGATATTCAAATGCTTATGGACAAAATTTTTAAATTCCATTTAGTAAATGCCAAGGATAAAGGTTTGGAGTTCAACCTGAGA
Source organism: uncultured Oscillospiraceae bacterium (assembly GCA_964409165.1). Lineage (GTDB taxonomy): Bacteria > Bacillota > Clostridia > Acetivibrionales > Acetivibrionaceae > CAYPCH01. Next base: position 24,423 of record CAYPCH010000033.1, read on the forward strand.
ATCCACAAGGCTGTGCCTGATGTTTTAGTAGGAGATCCGAGCAGGCTTCAGCAGGTCTTAAACAACCTGATTACAAATGCAATAAAATTTACTGATTACGGTGAAGTAAAAGTGAGTGTTGATGTTGTTGAAGTATCAGGGGATAACGTAAGGTTAAGGTTTGCCGTAACAGATACGGGAATAGGCATTTCAGAGGAAGAAAAGAAAAGGCTTTTTATAAGCTTTAGCCAAGTTGATGGTTCTATTACAAGAAGGTATGGGGGAACCGGATTAGGGCTTGCGATCTCAAAGCAGCTTATAGAAATGATGAATGGAGAAATAGGTGTTGAAAGTGAAAAGGAAAAAGGCAGTATCTTCTATTTTACAGCAGAGTTTGCCTGTAAGGAAAGCCGCCGCAAAGAAACCGGGGCAGTAAAAACTCCGATGATTGACAATAATGGAACAAGGCTTAATATACTTGCAGTTGAAGATGATACGGTAAACCAGATGATTATTACAAGAATCATTGAGAAGCAAGGTCATAGTGTACAAGTTGCCAATAACGGTTTGGAGGCTTTGGAGATACTTGAAAACAAAGAATTCGATCTTATACTGATGGATATACAAATGCCTGAAATGGACGGTATAGAAACAACAAAAAGAATAAGAAAAAGAGAAGAAGGAACTTTCAGGCATATTCCGATAATTGCAGTTACAGCTCATGCTCTGAAGGGAGACAGGCAAAGATTTTTAAACGCTGGTATGGATGAATACATACCAAAGCCTATAGCAGTTGAAGAGCTTTTTAGTGCAATGGACAAAGTACTATACCCTTGTGAAGATAGTAATAAAAATATTGGAACAAGTATAGAAAATAGCATGAAAATGTATGTAAACAGTACGGGGAATCAGCAAAACATAACCTTAGCAGAGATTGGGAGACATAAAAGTAGCCTCGAACAGCTTGTTAATGAGTTGGAGACAGCTGTATTGGAAGGTAAAATTGTGCGTGTGGAAAAGGTTTCTCTTAAGATAAAAGAACTTGCGTCAAGTAATGGATATACGGCAATTAAAAATACGGCGTTTAGAATACAGCTTGCAGCGAGAAAAGAAGAACATGATGCGATAAGACAACAATTTACTTTGCTTAAGTCAGAAGCTAAAAAGCACTATAGTGAAGGGAAAAATTAGTATATTCAAGAGAAAGGGGTAATAGAAATGAGAATACTGATCGCTGAGGATGATTTTGCCAGCCGCAAATTTTTGTGCAAGTTTCTTACGACATACGGAGAGTGTGATATAACGATAGACGGTGTAGAAGCTGTTGAGGCGTTCATGATGGCATTAGATGAAGGAAGACCTTATGATTTGGTGTGCCTCGACATAATGATGCCGAAGCTGGATGGAATTAAGGCTTTAAAAGCAATAAGGGACATTGAAAAACAAAGGGACATTGAAAAACAAAGGGACATAATGAAACAGGATAATGTAAAGGTCATAATGACAACAGCACTGGTTGACACCCAAAATGTGTTCGGTTCATTTGAAACAGGGTGTGAGGCATATGCGGCAAAACCTATAGATACTGAAAAACTTGTCGAAGTTATGAGAAAATTGAAACTTATTGCGTGAGATAATAAAAAATGGTATATTTTGTGATAAAGCTATCTTATAAATCCGAATTTTAAGGGTTTAGAAGATAGCTTCGTGTTTTGGGGAATAAATGATATATGATTGTAAAATAGTTATATTGTACACTAATTTAACTGTGTTCGGCAAATCGGATATTTGTCACAATGTCATTCCACTATTATCTTGTTCTAACTTGGGAAAGGGTATATGGAGGAGTCTTAAAAAATCCTTTTGCGACTCTAGTTCCCTTTCAGCAATAAAATTAATAAATGGTCTATCATCTTCATGTGCCTTTTCAAGTAGTGCAATATATTCACTTTTTAAGATTGGAGGAATTAGTGCTGGTAAATATCTATCTTGTATCAATGCTGTATTCATAAGTAGCCTTGCTACCCTTCCATTTCCGTCTTTAAAAGGGTGAATAAATACAAATTTTTTATGAAGTAATGCTGCAAATTCTACTGGATGAAAGTTTTTTCTCTCTGTGCTTATCCATTTGCATAGATCCTCTATCTCACTTTGAATATTTTCTACCTTAGTTACCGGGTAATTAGATCCTGAGATAAATACTGGAATATCTCGATATCTTCCAGCAAACTCTTCTTCAATATTTTGATAAAACAGCTTATGCAGGTATAGGATATCAACTTCCCTAATTTCTTTATTTTCAAGTAAAGTAAATATATAGTCATATGCTTTTGCATGTTCTACAACTTCAAAGATATCTCTTAAAGGCTTGCCACCAACAGTCAGACCATCTTCGATTAAGACCTTGGTTTCACTTTCTGTTAAAGAGTTTCCCTCTAATGCATTGGATGTCCATGTTAATCCAACCCGATAAAAGCTTTTTATTTGCTTCAACATTTCGCCCTCAAAGGGTCTTAATTCATTAATAGTACTTTGATACAAATCTAGTTTTCCTTGGTATTCCATAGATTCACTTCCTCTTATAATCTTTTAATACATATATTTCTTTAGTCATTATAATCCTTTAATTATACACATTGTATCATATTGACTTTATCAAATAAACTCATATTATCTATACCTACTTTATTTAACAGTACCCAAGTAAAAGTATTGAAGATTGCTTTGATAATGCAGTTACTTGAATACAATTTGTTTAAGCCGCTTGAAAATGCCACCTTTATTCCTTTCACGCCACATCCCTATTGATTGATCAACATTTTCAAAATGCTTATCTAGCTTTCCTTCAAGCTTCCTTATATTATTATCAAAATATGCGCCAAGCTCAAGCTTGGTTTTGCTGATTTCGTTACTTAGATGCTCTCTTGCACAGGTAACTTCCAATGAAAAATTATTAGTAAGTTGCTCTTCAAATTCTTTGAAAAACTGTTTGATTTCTATTGCTGTATTGTTTACCTGCATATGGGATATTGATACAGCCTCTGTCTCGTTGACGACAGGTGGAGGTTCACTTAAAACATTTTCCTCCAAAAAGATTTTTTTAATAGCCTTGATTTCAAGCCCGTCATCACGCATTGTTTTTATCTGATACATTATATTTGCCAGTTCAGGGGTATAATAACGTCTACCCCTTTTGTCTTTGGGTATATTTATATTAAACTCCCTTTCATAATACCTAAGTGCATGATCTGTAACACTAAGCCGCTTGCTAAGCTCAGTAATGGAATACCGCTCTTTTAAAATTTCCACAAAACTCACTCCATTTCTTTATACTTGTTTACACTATTTTGCTTTCGCAGAATCTGGCTAAAAACGAGTGGGACTCGAAAGTATGCTTTTTACAAAGCCTCTTATAAAGAGATCAAACTTTTATAAAGTGTCTCCTTGAAAGTAAATATATAATAGCACTAAAGCAGGTGTGTGTAAATATTTGGGGAATTATTTTCTTAATATTTCCAATGCTTTTTCAATATCTTTGGCAAGCGGCGCAGTCACTTCAAGAATTTCTTTTGTGACAGGATGCTCAAATATTGCCTTAATTGAGTGAAGAGCCTGACGGTTAATTAAATCAGGCTGTTCGTGAGTTATATCCATATTTGAAGTGGTGTGGGAAATGTCAAGTTGAGGGTATAATGTGTCTCCTATAAGAGAATGTCCAATAGCCTGACAGTGAACACGTATCTGATGGGTTCTGCCTGTTTCAAGAATAAAGCTTAACAAAGTTGCATTGTGGAGTTGTTCAAGAACCTTGTAATGTGTTATGGACGAGTCTCCTTCCGGTGATATCTGTCTTTCTATTATACTGCCTGGTTTTCTAGATATTGGCAAGTCGATTGTGCCCTGATTTTCCTTTACAAAACCGTGAACAATACCGATATATTCTTTAACAAAGGTTTTATTGTTCATCTGGCGGATCAGGTAATCCTGAGAATAGGGGTTTTTAGCAAATATAATTACGCCGGAGGTGTCTTTGTCAAGCCTCATTACAGGTCTGATTTTGTTATTGGAACCGTTTTTTAGAAAATGCCAAGCTACGCCATTTGCCAGAGTTCTGTCAGGACGCATACATGTAGGGTGTACAATTGTATCGGATTGTTTATTCAAAATCAGCAGGCATTCGTCTTCAAACAGTATATCAATAGGAATCTCCTGTGGAACGACACCGTCGGAGTTTTCCTCAAAGGACATATCAACTTTTATAACATCATGTTCTGTAACCGAAGTGTTTACATAAACAGGCTTATCATTACATAGAATCCTGTTTTGGTATTTCAGCTTCTTAATAAGTGTTTCAGAAAGTTGCATATTTCTTTTTAAAACATGTTTTAACGCTTTTCCTGAAGATTCTTTATCAATAATGTATTTTAAAATCAAATAAATCACCATATATTTTGTTATTTAAATTGCGAAAATGGTTATACATAGGCGAATATACTTAACGCAATTTATAACTTGCCAAAAATTTAATCGTGATGTAAGTCTTTATCACGTTCAATATAATATATTGCAGGAAAAAATTCAAGGTTTCTTGAATATTAATGGTGAAAATTGTTTTTGGAAGAGGTGCACCACAAAATGCTACTTGAGGCAATATACCATAAACCCTACAGTGAATATGCATTTCCTGTTGACGCTGATACCCTTGTAATAAGGCTCAGAACAGGAAAAAATAATGTTGAAGCATGTATGGTTGTCTATCATGAAAAGTATGACCCATTACTGAAAGGGTCGTTACAGATGGAGAAAATCGCATCAGATGAGTTGTTTGATTATTATGAAGCCAAGTTGATAGGTCCGGTAAAGAGGTTTAAGTACATGTTTTATATAGAGGATCATCTTGAGAGAAAATGGTATAACCATAATGGCTTTTTCAGTCAAAGACCAGAACGGGGACATTTTTGTTATTCATATTTAAATAGTGAGGATGCCTTTGAGGAAGTTGACTGGTTTGTGAATTCAACTGTATATCAGATTTTCCCTGATAGGTTTTGCAGAATTCCCGAAAACCTTGAGCTTGAAGGGCTTTATTATGGAGGCAATATAAAAGGCATTATGTCAAGGATTGACTATTTGATCAAGCTTGGAGTGGATGCTTTATATTTGAATCCTGTTTTTAAATCTGAATCCTATCATCGCTACGATATTACCGATTATTATGAAATTGACCCCGTTTTAGGATGCAAAGAAGAATTAAAAGAGTTTATTGAAATATGTCACAAAAACAATATTAAAGTGGTATTTGATGGAGTATTCAATCATATAAGCGATAATTTTTTTGCATTTCAGGATGTAAAATTAAACGGATCGAACTCAGTATACAAGGATTGGTTCTATATAAAATCATACCCGCTTGTAGCATTTCCTCAGCCCAACTACCAGTGTTTCGGATTTTTTGGAGGTATGCCCAAATTAAACATAGGCAATAAAGAGGTGGCAAAGTATATACAGGATGTGGTCAAATACTGGACGCTGGAATTTGGGATAGACGGCTGGAGATTTGATGTGGCAGATGAGATTGAGAGGAATTTTTGGAGGGAACTGCGCATTCAGCTAAGGTCTTATGCAAAGGAAGTGGTATTGATAGGAGAAATTTTTGACGAGGCTTCCACGTGGCTTTGTGGTGACCAGTTTTATTCTGTAACCAATTATCCTTTAAAGTCTCTTATAAACGACCTTTTTGCCTACCGTTCGATTGATGCTGAGCTTTTCAGGATGAGGCTCAACAATTATATTATGAAGTTCAACTCAAAAGTTTTAAACAGTATGCTGAATATAATAAGCACCCATGATACGCCCAGATTTTTGACTTTGTGTGCAAAATCCCAGGAAAGATTTGAATTGGGTGTGGTATTCCAGTTCACTTTTCCAGGAGTTCCTCTTATATATTATGGTGATGAAATAGGTATGGAGGGCGAGGATGACCCTGATTGCAGAAGGCCTATGATTTGGATTGAGAGCGAATGGAACAGGCACATTTTAAAGCTTTACCGTTTTTTCATAGATTTAAGAAGGAACAATTCTGTATTAAGAAACGGCATATACAGGGATTATAATGTAATTGGAAATAGGGATATACTGGCTTTTAAAAGAGAGAATGAAAAGGATAAATTAATAATAGTGATGAACACAACAGATAAAAAAGCAAAGGGCTCTATAGACTTGGGAAATTCAATCAAGCCTTCCAACATGCTGGAGTGTGTAAACAGTAAGACATTGTATAAGCTGGAAAGTGGAAGGTTAAAAATTGTACTTGATAAGTATGAATGGAAGATATTAAAACCTTTTGTGAATTAATAACTCAACTTTCCCACAGTATTTATGGGCTCTTTGCCACTAACGTAG
>CAYPCH010000034.1:0-13071 GCA_964409165.1 uncultured Oscillospiraceae bacterium
CAATAACTGCAAGATAGGACTTAATGGAACCTTTTGAAAGATCAATTTTATCAACCTGCTTATAAAATTCATAGAACACTGAAGGGACAGAGGGACAGGTACCTTGTCCTGCCAAGTGAGAGGGACAAGGTACCTGTCCCTCTGTCCCACATTAGATGTTTGTATTTTGAGCAATAATCTGCTATATTTATATGTATAAAAAGGATAAAAAAATGTAATAGATATCAGCAAGGCTTCATTGTTTTGCAGCAAGATTTCTTGAGTTCATTTATTTAAGGTGGTATGCTGCTATCTTAATTTTGGGAAGTAGAGGGTGAGTAATGTGTTTGGTGAAAGAGACAGGAAACTGTTTGAAGTGATGGAGAATTGCCTTGGTAAGTATCTGAAGGCAGCAGGAAGTATATCTCAAGATGCATTTGATTTGATGTCAATGTATAATGGACTGTTATGGATGGAGATTGAAGAACAGAAGAATATCATAAGAAAACTGCTTGATGAAGACAATGGAGATAATGAAGACAATACTAGCAACGATAGCAATGAAGACAAGAATGTCAATACTACAAATACTACAAATACTGCAAATACTGCAAGTACTATCAATACTGCTACAATTAGCAGCATTGGCAATACTGCCAGTAATAGCAACGCGGGCATAGAGAAAGCAACTACACCTTTAGGTAAGGAAAACGGTCCTATCATGCTTTACGATAAGATGGTGAAGTTTTTAATGGGGAAAAATTGTGATGAACTGCATTGGGTAAAGGTATACTCATTTAAATGTGAGATGGAGGATTATAAAGAATTCCAGATAAAGTATGTTCATCATAAGGCTGCTGACGATCAGGATAAAAACTATCTTATGTTCGGCAACCTAACCAGAAATTATTCTATACGCAAGGTGGAAAATGAGATAACAGGAGATACATCCGAGTGTTTTGATTATATATTGAACCTTCGCGACAAGCTGGGGATTGATATATAATATGTTCGGAGTAGTGAATTATGGAGCATTTAAGCGGTGTCGTAGAAAGAATAACATTTATAAATGAAGAAAACGGATTCAGTGTAATAAAGATAAAATCAAAAGGCTTTCCTGACCTCGTAACAGTGGTGGGGAATTTGGCTTCTGTTAATGTGGGCGCTGTTGTCAGCCTTAAAGGCGAGTGGAAATATGATTCAAAGTTTGGAAAGCAGTTCAATGTAGTTTATTATACTGAGACGATACCTGCAACCGTTGCCGGCATTGAGAAATATCTTGGAAGCGGCCTCATAAAAGGAATAGGACCTGTTAATGCAAAAAGGATTGTCAAGTTTTTCAAGGAAGACACCATAAGGGTGATAGAAGAAGAACCGGACAGGCTTATTGAGGTGGGAGGAGTAGGAGTAAAAAGAATTGAAATGATTAAGAAAGCGTGGCTGGAGCAGAAGGAAATAAAAAACGTCATGCTTTTTTTGCAATCCCACGGTGTTTCTACCTCCTATGCGGTTAAAATTTATAAAACATATGGTGAAGAAAGTATAAAAATTGTTAAGGATAATCCGTACAGGTTGGCTGACGATATTTGGGGCATAGGGTTTAAAACCGCAGACAGAATTGCACAGAAGATGGGCTACGAAAAAGATTCCTATGAAAGATGCAGATCGGGCATAATCTATGCCTTAAACGAGCTTTCCAATGAAGGACACTGTTTTGCAGTACAAGGCCGACTTATTGAGTATGCAGAAAGTCTTTTGGAGACTAATAAAGAAAATATTGAATCTGCCCTTTCGAATATGAAGACAGAAAAGTCTGTGATAGCCGATATTGATGACTCTGTTTACCTTCCTTCTTTATATTTCAGTGAAGTCGGGGTGGCAAGGAGGATAAAAGAAATTGCATCAACTATCAGCAGATTTGGCTATTGCAATATGGAGGAAGTAATTCAAAGTATCCAGAAGGAATGCAATATCAACTATGATGAGATCCAGATAACTGCCATTAAAAATGCTGCAAATTCAAAATTTGCAGTGCTCACAGGGGGACCTGGTACAGGAAAGACAACCACAACTCTTGCAATAATAAAGGCGTTCCAAAAGTTAGGTGCAAGGGTTTTGCTGGCAGCACCGACAGGAAGAGCAGCAAAAAGGATGTCTGAGACAACCGGAATGGAGGCAAAAACGCTGCACCGTCTTCTCGAATACAAGCCCACCGAAGGCTATAAAAAGAATGAGAACAATCCGCTTGACTGTGATGTACTTATCGTTGATGAGTCTTCAATGATAGATATTGTACTTATGTATAACCTTTTAAAAGCTGTTTCAAACGATACAGTGCTCTTGCTGGTGGGAGATGTGGATCAACTTCCGTCGGTAGGACCCGGTAAAGTTCTGAATGATATAATCAATTCCGGTATAATAAATGTTACAAGGCTTACCAGAATATTCAGACAGGCTCAGGGAAGTGCCATCATTACCAATGCCCACAGAATAAACAAAGGAGAATATCCCATATTGAAGGGTGGTAAAAGCAATGATTTCTTTTTTGTCAATGAAGAAGAGCCGTCAAAAATTGCGGACACCATATCTCAGCTTTGCAAAAAAAGACTTCCGAAGTTTTATAAGGTTGACCCGGTAGACGATATTCAGGTGCTGTGTCCAATGGTAAGAGGCGAGGTTGGCGCCCATAACCTTAACACCATTCTGCAGGAAATATTGAATCCTCAAGGTGTTTCGATCAAATACGGTGGTGTGAATTACAGAGTCAACGACAAGGTAATGCAGATTAAAAACAATTATGATAAGAATATATTTAACGGAGATGTGGGAAGGATTACAAAAATTGATACTGAAGAGAAAATGGTAGTTATAAAATTTGACGAAACAGAAGTTGAATATGACGTAACCGAAATGGATGAAATATCCCTTGCCTATGCAGTAACTATTCATAAAAGTCAGGGAAGTGAGTATGATATTGTAGTAGCACCTTTTGCAATGCAGCATTATGTGATGTTGCAGAGAAATCTTTTGTATACATGTGTTACAAGAGCAAAGAAGGTTATTGTCTTGGTCGGCACCCAAAAAGCGTTGGGAATGTGTGTCAGGAACAGTAAAAATTCCGCAAGGAATACAATGCTTGCATCTAGAATTAAGTAGAATTAAAGAAAATTGAGGCATCACATTTAAAAAGGTTGACGGATCAGAGATTTGTTGTATAATATATAAATATATTAAAACGATATTAAATTTATAGGAATAGTAGGGATTCTAATTTGATACATGAAAAGGTGATAAATTATGCCGATTAAAATACCTGATAATCTTCCGGCATTTGAAATATTAAATAATGAAAATATTTTTGTTATGGGTGAAAACCGTGCATATCATCAGGATATCCGACCTCTTAGAATTGCTATTTTAAATCTTATGCCCACTAAAATTGTAACGGAGACACAGCTTTTACGTCTGCTGGGCAACTCACCGCTACAGATTGACATTGTCCTGATGTATCCTAAAACTCATACTTCTAGAAACACACCTGAGGAACACCTTGCAACCTTTTATAAAACTTTTGATGATGTAAAGGATCGGAAATTTGATGGAATGATTATTACCGGTGCCCCTGTCGAGCAGCTTGGATTTGAAGAAGTGACTTATTGGGATGAACTAAAGGATATCATGGACTGGACAACCAATAATGTTACATCGACATTGCACATATGCTGGGCGGCACAGGCAGCACTTCAATACCATTACGGAGTTCCCAAATATCCTCTTGTGGAAAAGATGTTTGGCGTTTACGTCCATACGGTTCTAAAGCAGAACAAAAAGCTGTTGAGAGGATTTGATGATGTTTTTTACGCACCCCATTCACGGCATACTGAAGTTAAAAGGAAAGACGTGGAAAAGGTAAATGACCTTGAAGTTTTATGTTACTCTGAAGAAGCCGGGGTTTATATAGTTGCAACTAAAGATGGGCGCAAAATATTTGTAACAGGGCACTCCGAATATGATCCATTAACATTGAAAGCAGAATATGAAAGGGACATAGGAAAAGGAGTCTATACAAAGGTTCCCAAAAATTATTTCCCGAATGATGACCCGGCTAAAATGCCTTTGGTAAGCTGGAGATCGCATGCCAACCTATTGTTTTCAAACTGGCTGAACTATTATGTCTACCAGGAAACACCCTATGATATCAATAAGATAGTCTGATGGTTTTACTTAACGCTTATTTAAGGCGATAAAAATTTGATAAAAAAATTTTTCACAGGCACTAGATTTTTTGGAGAATTATTGTATAATATATTTGATGTCAAAATATGAATAATATGATAGTAAAATCTAAGGGGGATAGTCTTTAATAAGCTTGCATTTTTGTAGCTTATATTGGGAGTTTATACTTTTATATAAAACTATGGAGTTTTTGCAAGTTTTTAAGAGCGGTTAGTATGAATTGTAATTCACAAAATAAAACAGGAAAAAGCAAAACACCACTTTCATTAACGGAAATGGAAGAAGCAATATCAAAACTTTATGAGATGTTCAAGAAGTACTGCGACATTGACTTTGAACATTTTAAGAGGAATCTTGTATTTAGCAGTTTGGAAAAAAGGCTTAAACTGAACCATATGGATTCGTTGGAAGACTATATAAAGCTGTTGGAAGTAAACGATGAGGAGAAAAGGGTTCTAGTAAAGAGCATATTGTCAGATAATTCAAGATTTTTTAGAGATGCGCAAGCCTTTGAATTCCTAGAGCAAAAAGTTATACCGGATTTGTTAAAGGATGAAAACGGCAATTTAACTCTTAGGGTATGGGTTGTAGGGTGTTCAACGGGTGAAGAGGCGTATTCGCTGGCAATACTTCTAAAAGAACATATAACACATTTTCATAAGAATATCTGTATAGAAATTTATGCAACAGATGTGGATAAAAATGCAATAGAGTATGCAAGCAAGGGCATATATCCTGAAAGCATTGTCGAAGATGTAAACTTGGACAGGCTGAACAGATTTTTTATTAAGAAGGATAATAAATATCAGGTGACAAGGCAGATTAAAGATATGGTAGAATTTGCCTGCCATAATGTTATTACAAATCCTCCTTTATACAATATAGATTTTATCAGCTGTAGAAATTTGATGATAAACTATAATATTGAAGTTCAAAAGAGGATTATTTCCTTATTTCAATTTTCGTTGAACAAGGATGGATACCTTTTTTTGGGAAGAAGTGAAACAATAGATCAATTGAATGATTGTTTTACTATATGCGAAAGCATACATAAAATATACAAGTTTAAACAGGTCAATAAAAGACGTGCTATTGATAATTTATCCATTCAGACATGTGATTTCATTTACAGAAAGAAAAATAACCTACGTGAAGACGGTGCTTCAAGTGGAACTCACAATATAGAAGATGGAGATTATAAATTCCGGCAGATTTTTGATAATGCGAATGACCCAATTTTCATTTACAGCTTTAATGCTCGGGGAATACCGGGAAATATTGATGATGTAAACAGGACGGCATGTGATATTTTGGGGTATTCGAAAGAGGAACTTATCACCATGACACAGTATGATATAATAGCCGAAGAGTTTATTGGTGAGATTTCCAAAATCAATCAAAGACTTCTTGCCAAAGGTTATGATAGCTATGAAATATATTATGTGCGCAAGAATAAAACAAAAATATTCCTTGAGATAAGTTCGCACATATTCTGCCTTGGTGATGAAAAGTTTGTTTACGCTAAAGCACGGGATATAACAAAGCGCAAAAGTTATGAAGAGAGCCTGCGAAAAAGCAAGGAAAGATACAAGCAGTTGGTTCAGAACTCACCCTATGCAACACTTATAATAAATGATGGGAAAATACTTTTTACCAACAAGGCAGGCTATAAACTTCTTGGATTAAAGCATTTGCATGAACCTATAGGACACCCTGTTGAAAAGTATTTCAGCAATATAAGCCAGGCAGAACTTATAGATATGCAGAAGACGGACATGGAAGTAAGCTGTTTTACCAATCCTGTTGAAGACAAAATTTTCAGGCGTGATGGTACAGAAAGTTTTGTTGAAATTATAGCCATGCCTTTTTGGTTTGATGGCAGGAAATCAGTGCTTATGATGATCAGGGATATAACTGCACAAAAGTATACGGAAGATCTCGAAAGAGATATTATCAGGAAGGACAGGCTGCTTAATGAAACGCGGGAGTACGATTTCTTGAAAACAGGTTTTTTTCTAAATCTATCTCATGAGTTCAGAACGCCACTGAACGTAATATTAGGTACTTTACAGCTCATTAACCTGAATATGAGGGGAAAGAACATATCTGGCAACGGCGATAGCATATCCGGCAGCAGTGATAAGATACAGAAATATACCAATACTATGAAGAACAATTGCCTCAGACTGTTGCGGCTTGTAAACAACATGATGGACATAACCAGTATTGATATGGGCTTTTATGAGTTGCATGTGGGCAATTGCAATATAGTAAGTGTTGTAGAAAATATAACATTGTCAGCCTCTGAATATATTAAAAGCAAGGGCGTTTCCGTCGTCTTTGAAACGGATATCAAGGAGAAAATAATGGCTTTTGACAGGGATAAGGTGGAAATCATTTTGCTGAACCTTTTATCCAACGCTGTTAAATGCAGCAGACCTGGAGGGAATATTGCCGTTTGTATATATGATTACGGCAATAAGGTAAGGATATCTGTAAAAGATACCGGAATAGGAATACCCGAGGACAAACTTGAGGTTATATTTGAGCGATTCAGACAGGTGGACAAAACTCTCACAAGAAAACATGAAGGAAGCGGAATAGGGCTGTGCCTTGTTAAAGCCATTGTTGAAATGCATGACGGGAAGATATGGGTGGAAAGTGCGTATGGAAAAGGAAGCGAATTTAGCATTGAGTTTCCTGTAAGAGTGATAGAAAATGGGGATGGGAAGGAAACTTATGGAGAGGAATCAAGAACACTTAGCCAAGAGAAGGTTCAGATGGAATTTTCCGATATCAATATTTAACATAATAAAGATATTGATATCTCAACTTTCCCACTTATAGTATTTTGAGGCTCTGGTTGCTCACAAGTTAAGGGTAAAAAGTTTTTGGATTTGACAAATATTGATGTAAAAAATATAATTGAATTAAGCATAATAATTAAGCATAATTGTATTAAACATGATTGTATTAAATCGTTAAAATGTTTGTACATGGAAAAAGTAATGAATATGGGGGTTGGTTTTATGGGGAGAATTAATCTTGTAATTGCGGACAAAGACGAGGCTTACATTGAGAACATTGTTAATTATCTGATGGTAAATCACTCTCGCAAGTTTCAGGTTAGTTCTTTTACGCAAAAACACTTGTTATATGAATTCTTAAATCAGAGTACCAATAAGGTTGACATATTATTGGTATGTCCGGAATTCTGTTCCGAGTCGATGCCCAAAGAAAATGTGACCTCGGTCGTGTTGCTTTCAACCGGAATGGTGCCGAAGGAATTGGAGGGCTATACTGTTATCGCCAAATACCAGCATGGGGGCAAGCTGACGAGCAATATAATAAATATATTCTCTGAAAATTGTGATGACATAGTTATAAGCAGTCCGGGCGACAAGAATACAAAAGTTGTTGCGGTTTATTCGCCTGTAGGAGGTGCCGGCAAAACAACTATTGCCGCATGTTCAGCGATACAAAGTGCAAAAGAAGGACTTCAGGCGTTTTATCTTAACCTTGAGGGGTTGCAATCTACTCCATTTTTCTTAAACTGCAAATCAGAACAGAGCTTTTCAAGCATATTGTATTATCTTAAAGAAAAGAACATTAATCTTCACTTGAAAATTGAGGGAACGCGAATTGTTGACACGGAAAGCAATGTGCATTATTTTCCGGCCATTGACAGTATGTTTGATTTTGAAGATGTTGAGCCAAATGAGCTGATAAAACTGATTTCTGAATTCAGATCAATGGGGCAGTACGACATTGTTTTTGTGGATATGACAAGTGACCTGAATGACAGGAACCTGGCTCTGCTTGAGTCATGTGATGAAATAATTCTTGTGTTGCCGCAAGACGCAATATCATGTATTAAAGCCGAACTCTTTGAAAAAGAGCTTGAGATAATTGCAAAAAGAAAAAACCTTGATTTATCGGGCAAAATAACTGTTGTTCTGAATAAATACAACAGCCATATGGCTCTTGAAATTGACACAATAAGCGTAAGCGGAAAATCCATATCCTATTACATTCCAATGGTGCCAGGTATGGTATCGGTATCCATCAGAGGGAATGCACATTTTATGGATGTTTTTACTGAATTCTGTGAAGGTATACATGAATTAATAGGTAAATATCGTTAAGTAGTGAATATTAAGAATGATTTCAGCATTTTTTATAAATATATTACAAATTTATAAAAAATGTTGAAATCGTTTTTTGTATCTGATAGAATATTAAATGTCATGTCGAGCAATATCAAAAAAAAGTAATCTGTATTGTTAGTGAATGTTTGTTTTTTCAGGGGTTAAAAAAAATAATAGCTTTAAGGAGGATCCTTATGCGAGGGAAGATTCGAAGCAGTATTGGAGTTTTTTTGACAGTTTTGGTTTTTTTGGTAGTAAACGTGGTGGTTGTTAGTGCAAATGCTCCAGATGTCAAATCACACTGGGCTGAAACAGTTGTATCAAGTTGGATGGAACAAGGGCTTATTGGGGGATATGAAGATGGTACTTTTAGACCTGATAACGCAGTAAAAAGAGCAGAGTTTGTTGCTTTTGCCAACAGGATACTTCAAATGGTGGACAAGTCCCAGACAGGATTTGTCGATGTGGCATCAACATCATGGTATAGCGATGATGTGTTGAAGGCTGTAGAAGCAGGAATGATCAAAGGATATGGGAATGGAATTTTCAAACCGGAAGAGCCTATAACCAGGCAGGAAGCTGCTGTGGTTCTTTATAGCGCGTTTGAGTTGGAGCCGGACGCTACCAATTCAGCAAATAGTTTTTCTGATTCATCCCAAATAGCATCATGGGCCAAAAATGCCGTTAGCGCACTTTTTAAAAGTGGCTACATAAAGGGCAGAGACGGAAATAATTTTGCACCTTCCGCAAACATAACAAGAGCGGAAACTGTAGCAATGATGAACAATGTAATGGGAACTCTTGTTAAGAGTGAAGGAGAGTTCGCAACCTCAGTAAAGGGAAATCTGGTGGTTAATACTGCCGATGTTGTTTTAAAGGGAATAGAAATAGACGGAGACCTTTTCCTTGCACAGGGTATTGGAGAAGGAAATGTTACACTTGACGGCGTTACCGTAAAAGGAAGGACAGTTGTCAAGGGCGGTGGTTCAAACAGTATTATATTTAAGAACTCAAAAATTAACGGTGGCATAGTAGTTAACAAAAAAGGAATCAACAAAGTAAGGTTATGGGCTCAGGGTTCAACTATCATCCCTAAGGTAAATCTTAAATCTCCTGCGAAGCTTCAGGAAACTGATATTGTAGAGCATGGCTTCCAGGCGGTTAATGTTGGACTTATAAGTGGTGGTGCTCCAGTTGCAGGAGCGGATGAATCAGCAGGCTATGTTGAGCTGGATGGGGATTTTGATGAAGTATCGGTTGAGACTGAAGGTTCAAAAGTTGATCTGTTAAAAGGAGCCGTTGCAAATATCAATGTCAAGGAACAGGCCAAGGATTCAAGCATTAAGATTACATCCGGTACTGTTGCAACATTCAAGGTAGATGCCAAGGCAGACGTAAAAATAAATGGCGGTACTGTTAACGCTTTTAGTTTTGGTGCAAAAGCAACTGATGCAAAAGTAAGCGTTGCCAAGGATGCTATTGTAAAACTAATGGATGTTTTTGCAAAAGTAGAGGTTGCTATCAGCGGAAAGGTTGACAGCATGAACTTTGAGAAGGAAGCAACCGACGCAAAAGTTAATGTTGCTGATGGAGCTGAAGTTACAGCAATGAAGATTGTGGCCAAGATATCAGTAACAGGTACAGGTGAGATTGCAAAAGCAATTATAAGTGTTGTTGGTGTAGTAATGGAAAAGAAACCCGATAGCTTTGAATTTACTGAAGGCGGTTCTGCTATAGCTGCAGGAACTGAATATAAAGACGATGATATGACACCACCACCATCAGGCGGCGGCGGTGGCGGCGGTGGCTCAAGCGGTGGAGACAGTGAAACACCAGCTGTAATCAAACCAACATCTGTGGCTGTGGTTGTAAATGATAAGAATGTAGAAGGAACAATATCCGAGTCTAAAGCAACTGTTGGTCTGACAGGTAAAAGTGACAGTGACATGATTACAGGCGTAAAAATTGTTACAGCTCCTACAGGCTGTTCGCTGTTAATTAAGAATGTAGCATGGGGAAGCAATAGAAGCTATTCCGTTTCAGAAACTGTATACGGAATAGACAATATAACAATAGGTGGTTTACTTGGTAATGAAGAGAGTACAGATATCAGCCTTGGAATCTTAAGAGCGTTTTTTGGCAAATCTGTAACCATTAACGGTACACTCAAGAAATCTGGCTATGAATCAAAGAATGTAGCACTAACACTTCAGTTGTCAGAGTCTGATACAACTGGAAGTTATGAAAACGAATGGGCTACTGTTACAAAGGCTGGAAACGTTTTTACTGGTACGATTAAATCGGGCAAGGAAAGTGTATCCCTCGAAAGCATAGGTATAGCCAACTTCCTGTTAACATCTGTAGGGCAACTTCCTTCACATGTAAAAATAGGAGAAAACGAATATGTTGAGGTTAAGGCAAGCAATTTTGAGGATATAAAAGTACAGTTTGCTCAAGCTGTACAAGTACAATGGGATAGTTTAACATTAAGTGACCTTGTAGGTGTTGATATGAAATTCAAGGCAAGCAATGACACAACAACAGAGTATACTCTCGAAGTTGTTGCTGATGAAGTTATTGCTCCTAGTGATGGTGCTAGTACTGGTTCTGGTGCTGGTTCTGAATAATTAAGTCTACAAGCTTATACAAGATACCGCTTGCAATCAATTTTGATTGCGAGCGGTATCTTGGAAGGCTTGAATAGCCCTGTGAAATTATGGAGGGAATATGAAAAAAATAATTATTTCTATTATTGTAGTTGTAGTATTACTTTCGGGTGCATCGGTTCTGTTTTTGTATAGGCTCGGTGACAGAATGCTGGAGGAAATGCTTCTTACGGAGCTTGGCAGTGAAGATATTTTGCTTGATGATGACATGTTTGGTGATATGGGCAAAAATGTTGCAATAGACGAGCGTAATGATGAAAGTGATGTTCAGAGCGGTGATCAAGACTTAAAAGAGGATAACGATAAAATTGATACCGGTAAAGTTGGCGATAATGGAAAGACTGTTGCAGTTAAAGATAATGAAGGAAAAGAAGTCAAAGAGCCAAAAGCAACGGATAATTCAAAAACCGCAGAATCTGCGGATAGCGGGAATAAGAATTCCGGCACAGATGTATCGGGTAATGATGCAGTAGTTTCAGAACCTGCCGGGAGTGAGAATAAGAATCCAAAGGACAATAATGATAATTTAAATACGCAGAAACCTGACAATGAGAAAAATATTGCTGATGACAAAAGTGGAAGTGATGGAAGCAAAGCTCCAGATGGAAAAGGCAATTTACCGATAAATAACAATGACAAGGGTGCTGAGCAGAAACCACCTGATAAACCAAAAGAACAAACAATAACCGCTGATAAAATTGAAGAAATAAAGGACAAGGTTAGTTTTAAGGACAAGATGGAAATATCTACAATGGTTTTGAAGAGGCTTTCAACATCTGATATAAATAATTTAAGGAAAATGACATCAAACGGTTTAAATGACACTGAAGTGGATTATGCGAAAGATCTCGTCAAGTCCAAGTTTACAGAAGATGAAGTAGTAAAAATAAAGGATATGTATAATAAGTTTATGAAATAGAATTGAGATTTGCTTTATTTTGTGGGTATTAACCAGGTTGGTTATTATTAAGGGGGCTTAATAAGTGGGTACTAACGATACAAGAGATAAAATTGAACTTATTGTCAAGAGCGATGAAGACAGTGGCAAAGAATTGGATATCAGAAAATTAATAAAAATACTACTGAAGGGTAAATGGATTATTCTTGGTGCTGTAATAGTTTGTATAATAGTCTCTTTTATAGCCTTGACATTTACCAATGACTATAAGGGTGTAGTTAAAACGATTGTATCATTTAACTTTGACGGTATTGAAAAGGGATTGGACCCTAAGGGAAATACCTTTGATATAAGTCAAGTAAAGTCACCTGTAATAATTGAAAACGTGGTAGTGAAGCAGGGACTTGAGAAATATGGTTTAAACTCGGATGTGATAAGAAACGAGATTGAAATCGCACCTATTATTCCAAAGAATATAACAGACAAGATCAAGATGCTCGAGGAGGACAAGCAGAACGGTATTGACAAACTCCAGAGCTTCACATATTATCCCAATAGGTTTGTTATAAGCTTTAATGTTTCCAAAGAATATAATATAAGTGGCAATAAAGCAAGAGAAATACTGGCTGAAATTATCAGGGAGTATAAGAATAATTTCTATGAGACATATTCCGACAGGTCAATCCTTGCAAATGCTGTGGGACAGATAGATTATGAAGAATATGATTATCCTGAATTGACGATAGTAATAAGAAATCAATTGGATTTGATGAAAAGCTATCTTCAGTCCAAAATTCAAGAAAAGAATGCTTCAGATTTCAGAGCAAAAGGTACAGGAATGACTTTTGCAGATCTTAGAGAAACAGTAGATGTAGTAGATACTGTAGATGTAAACAGGTATGATTCCATAGTTGGTGCTTTTAAGCTTACAAAAGACAAAGACCGTCTTATCAAGTACTATGAGCATATTATCAAAAGAAAAGAACTTGAAAAAGCAAAAAAAGAAGATGAAGCTGAAACTGTTGACAATATGTTGAGTAAATATCAGAAGAGTGAAAACACAGTCCTTATGCCCGGATTAAACAGTGACAGCAGTATGACAGGTATGCTTAATCTTGAGGGTGCCGATGACTACTATAATTCG
>CAYPCH010000034.1:13171-30522 GCA_964409165.1 uncultured Oscillospiraceae bacterium
CAGCAGTATGACAGGTATGCTTAATCTTGAGGGTGCCGATGACTACTATAATTCGCTATCTGAAAGATATACCAATGCAGGTGTTGAATCTAAATTTGCAATGCAGGATATTGCTTATTACCAGAAGGAGATTGAAGAGTTAAGAAATGACACAGTGTCACAAGAGGAAAAAGAAAAAGCTGAGGTCATTGTTAATGATATGATTCCAAATCTCAAAAATAAACTTGAAAACATAATCAATATGACTAATGATACTGTTTCAGAGTATTATGAAGGACAGGTTTTTGAAGATGCAATAAAGAATTTGACTCCTGAGCAGTATCAGAGTCAGGGCGTAAACAAGCTTTATATTCTAATAGCAGGATTAGCAGGATTCTTCCTGTCATGCTTTGCCTTACTAGCAGTTTATTATATGAAAAATGACTTTGAGGAAAAGGCAGTTGCTGATTCTGTTCAGAAACAAGCGTCATAAAAGTTGGTTTGTATTTTAATTGTAGTGTCAAGTGAATATTATTTTTTATTCAAGCGTAGGTTTTTATTCTGATATTTTGGGATTAGATCAATATAGCTTATTAATTAATGTTTATGAAGAAGAAAAATTCGGGGGAGAGTAGCTGTAGAATATTAGAATTTGATAATTGCTTATGTAGCCTGATGGCTATGTGCTTTATTTCGCAATAAGAGTTTTGGATTAAGGTAGTTGGAATTTTATTAAGAGTTCGGCCATATCAACAGTTAACGAAAGAGGGGGAAATCTAATGAAAACTGACATATTAAGGAATATACCCTTTTCTCCACCGGATATTACCGATGCAGAGATTTCAGAAATGGTTCAGGTTATGAAATCGGGCTGGATTACGACTGGACCTAAGACAAAGCTATTTGAGAAAAAAATAGCCGAGTACATTGGAGTGAATAAAGCTGTTTGCCTTAATTCTGCAACATCTGCCATGGAAATGACTTTAAGGATTCTAGGTATTGGTGAAGGTGACGAAGTAATAACGACAGCATATACATATACAGCATCTGCATCTGTTATTGACCATGTAGGAGCAAAAATAGTTTTGGTCGATGTAGCCCCGAACTCTTATGAAATGGATTATTCCAAGCTGGCCGATGCGATAACCGAGCGAACCAAGGCTATTATTCCGGTTGATTTGGCGGGAGTCATATGTGACTATGATGCTATATATGAAGCAGTAGAAAGCAAAAAGCATTTATTTAAGCCAAATAACCAGCTACAGAATTTGTTTGACCGGGTAATTGTAATGGCTGATTCAGCACATGCTTTTGGTGCCAAGATGGACAACCTAATATGTGGCAGGATTGCCGATTTTACATGTTTCTCTTTTCATGCTGTAAAGAATCTGACAACTGCTGAAGGTGGAGCTGTTGTATGGCGTGGTGGCATGGGAATAGATGATGACTGGTTGTATAACCAATATATGCTATACAGCTTGCATGGACAGTCCAAGGATGCATTGGAAAAGACTCAAAAGGGAAGCTGGGAGTACGACATCATATATCCGGCGTATAAATGCAATATGACTGATATTTTGGCCAGTTTGGGATTGATGCAGCTTGACAGGCTGGATGAGCTGCTTTACAGGCGCCGTGAAATTATTGAAATATATGATAGGGAATTATTGCCTTTAGGCATTAGCAGTTTACAGCACTTTGGAGACTATTTTGCATCAAGTGGTCACTTGTATTTGACCAGGATACCCGGAATCGGGGAGAATGAGAGAAATGAAATAATCAGAAGAATGGCAGAAGCGGGTGTTGCATGTAATGTTCATTACAAGCCGTTGCCGATGTTCACTGCATATAGGAATTTGGGATTTGATATAGACGATTACCCTAATGCGTATAACCAGTACGCTAGTGAGATTACACTTCCGCTACATACTATGCTTGGTGATGATGATGTGGAGTATGTATGTGATAATTATAAGAGTGTGTTGGGTAAGGTTTTGAATGTCTGTGGAGTAAAGAAGAAGGTGGGATGAGGGTAAGATTAAAAGGTATGCCTTTAAAAGGATAATAGTAATTGAGGTGTAAAAATGCTACGAATGGCAACACATAATGATTTAGATGGAATTGCAGCTTTGCACACTAAGTGTTTTTCAGAGTATTTCCTGACTAAACTCGGAAACAATCTTCTTTCAAAGTACTATAAAGAGTTTATGACAAGTGATGATATAGTAATAGTATATACAGATGAAGATGATAAAATTGTAGGTTTATTAGTCGGGACTCCTGCATCAAGCACAGGACGAAATAATTTCATTAAGCACAATTTTGTTTCTGTTTTCTTTAAAATTTTATTATTGTGTGTAAAGTTTGATAAGGATACATGGGATAGAGTTCTTGCCTTTCTTAAATTGCATTTAAAGAATAATAAAAATGTTCATGATAGTAGTAATTGTTGCAAAGGAAAGGAAATGAGGTTGCTTTCGATTTGTGTTTCTGATGATTACAAGGGAAGAAGCGTAGCTGAAAGTTTGGTAATAGAATTTGAAGAATCTCTTCGACTTTTAGGCTATGATTCTTATGCTTTGACAGTATTCAAATCAAACTTGCGTGCAAACAACTTCTATATGAAAATGGGTATGACTGTAAAGAAAGAAACAAATTCAGAGTATGAATACAAAAAAGAGCTTTAGGAATAAAACTATCTAAAAGTAAGGAACTGAATTATGAAAATTTTAAAATGGGATGACATTCCTGAAGATATGAAAAATGAAAGTGTATATAAATATTACGAAATTCTTAAAAAACGACGATTAAGCTTATTGGCTAAAAGGGTATTTGACTTGTCAATTTCACTTATGATATTAGTTATTCTATTGCCAATAGCATTGATAATTTGTATATTAATAAAAAGGGATTCAAGAGGAGCCGTTTTATTTACTCAACAAAGAGTTACTCAATACGGTAAGAAATTTAGAATATTTAAATTTAGAACTATGGTATCAAATGCGGATGTTATAGGTAATTTATTGACAACAAAGGATGATGTCAGAGTTACAAAAGTAGGACACTTTTTGAGGAAATATCGACTAGATGAGATACCTCAGATAATTAATATTATATTAGGAGATATGACGTTTGTAGGAACAAGACCGGAAGTTGAAAAGTATGTTCAGTTTTATACCGATGAAATGAAAGCTACTCTTCTTTTGCCGGCAGGACTAACATCTGAAGCAAGTATTCAATATGTTGATGAAGAGGGATTACTGTCTAATGCAGAAAATGTTGATAAAACATATGTGGATGTTGTTTTACCTAAAAAAATGCAATACAATTTAAAAGAAGTAGAAAAATTTAGTTTTTTAAGTGAGATAAAAATAATAATTAAAACAGCATTAGTAGTTGCAAGAAAGCGCAAAAATATTAAAACTTCTGTTGAAAAAGTAGCGATACGCGAAAATGAGGTAAGAATGTAATGAAGGATTTAGTATCAATAATAACACCAACATTTAATAGCGAGAATTTTATAAGTAATACAATAGATTCAGTGCTAAACCAAACATATAAAAATTGGGAAATGATTATTGTTGATGATCATTCTACAGATAAAACAAGGCAAGTTGTTGAAAGATATATTAAGCAAGACAGTCGAATTAAATACTGTTATCTTGATGTGAATTTTGGCGCCGCTATGGCTCGAACAAAAGCCATGGATATGGCAAAGGGCGATTATATCGCATTTTTAGATAGTGATGATTTGTGGGTTGAAAATAAGTTAGAATGCCAATTGTCTTTTATGAAGAAAAACAATTACAATTTTACATGCACTTCTTATGAGAAAATTGACGAGGAAGGAAAAACATTAGAAAGAATGTTTAGAGCGAAGGAAAAGACAGATTATAATGGAGTTTTATTAAGTTGTCCTATTGGTAATTCAAGTGTTATTTATAACGTTAGGGAACTTGGTAAATTCGTAGTACCCAATATTAGAAAGAGAAACGATGATGCTTTGTGGTTGCAGATATTAAAGAAAGAAAAGTATATATATGGAATGCCGGATGTTTTAATGAAATATAGAATTAGAAAGAGCTCTATATCTAGTAATAAAATTAGTTTAATTAAATATCATTGGAGGTTGTATAGAGAAATTGAGCGTTTATCAGTTGTACGCTCATTATTTCATATATGTTTTTGGGGTTATTTGAAAGTTTTTAGAGTTAAGTAGAATGTTACAAATATGTATATAACAAAATGGATTTCTGTTGTTTTTTTATAAGTGGAAAGGAAATAACTTATTCTAAATTTTAGAGGATAGCTTTTATGTAAAAAATTTTGATTAACTAATTGTTAAAAAGAGCAATCAATATTGTAAGGAATGAACCAATGTGTTTATAAAATAGGTGATGTAATCTTGAAATAGAATAACAATATCTTTAAATAAAGGTTTTTGGCAATAGATTTAGTCTTATACTATAAAGACTACAATATGGGGTTAAATAGCGATAAAGGAATGGTTTGAATATTACATGTATTAATTTTCCATTTAAAAGTTGTATAATTAGATTGTAATGAAATGTTATATATCAAAGATATAAATATAAACGAGGGGAAGCATTATGAATGTTATCCGTATACTGCATATTGTTAATTCATTAAAAAAAGGCTCTGGTGTAATTGGAGTAATTATGAATTATTATCGTAATATTGATAGAAATAGAATCCAATTTGATTTTTTATATTATAAAGAGGTCAATATATCATATAGAGAAGAAATACAAAGTCTAGGAGGCTATACTTACAAAATTAATATACCATCCATAAAAAACATATTGAATTATCGAAAATATTTAAATAAGTATATTGAGGCAAACAATTTTAATTATTTGATTGTCCACATTCATGAACTAATTTCATTGTCCTTAATTGCTCCAATTCTAAAAAAGCATGGTGTTAAGCACATAATTGCTCATAGTCATTCTGCAAAATATTCATTTTCACCTATAAAATCACTACGTAATTATTTTATGTGTTTAAAATTGAAGCAAAAGGCAGATCGCTACTGTGCTTGCTCAAATGCTTCTGGAGAATTCTGGTTTGGAAAAGAATTTTCGAAAAAAAATTTAGTTAGCATTATTAATAATGCTATTGATTGTGATACATTTAGGTATGACTCTAAAATTCGTTCTGATGTACGTTCAGAACTTAATTTGGGCGATAGTTTTGTTATTGGGCATGTTGGCCGTTTTTCAACAGAAAAGAATCATATGTTCATTATAAAGGTTTTTTCTGAAATTGTAAAAGTAAATCCTAATAGTATACTAATATTAGTTGGAGAAGGATCAATGATTTCAAAAATAAAAGAAAAGGTACGCCTTTACAAATTGTCGAAGTATGTAATGTTTTTAGGGCAACGTTCAGATGTGAATAGATTATATCAAGCAATGGATGCTTTTATATTTCCATCAATAAGTGAAGGTATTGGAATGGTTGCAATTGAAGCACAATGTTCAGGTTTACCTTGTGTGATTTCTGATTCGGTTACAAAAGAAGTAGGGATAATCAATACAGAGTTTTTGCCACTAAAGTCTAGTCCTAAAATATGGGCGGAACATATTCTAAAATCAAAAGGCTTTAATCGATTAGATAATACAGAAAAACTAAAGGAAAATGGATTTTGTATTGAAACCGAGAGTCAAAAATTATTAAGTTATTATGAAGGGATGTATAATAAAAATGGAAATAGAGAGTAGGAGATTGCAAATATATGTACTAGATAGGGATTATATATCTTACTCATGACATCCCTAATTTAGTGCATAAAATACAAGTTATATACAATTTTTATTAAGGAAAGTTTTAATATTTTTATTAAGAATGCGAAGGGATAACTATGGCAGAGTTGAAAAGTATTACTTTTATAATAAAAAGATATAGCAAAGATAATAATTTTTTAACCAAAACAATATTATTGTATTACTTTATTATAGTGTCAAATCCAGATTTGCAGAACATTTCTGTGCTGCATTGGTCGGCTGTTGCATTATCTGGAATTGCCTTAATAGGATTATTTGTGATGAAAGGGGCGAAATTTTCTACCTATAATTTGTGGTTAACTAGTTTTATCATAATTTCTTTTACTTCAAGCCTTTGGGCACTTAACTTTAAGCTATCTCTTGGTATGACATTATCATTACTTATGAAAAGTATGCCTTTAATGACAGTATATGCTCTTGTAAATACTGAGAAGGATTTTTATGATATTTTGAAGATACAAACTATATCATCTTTTATAACTTCAATATATATCCTTTGCATTATGGATTGGAGTATGTTAGGAAAAGCACGAATAGGTGAGGGTTCTGTTGGTGAATTGTGGAATGCAAATTATATAGGCTTATTACTAGCTATGTCTGCATTTGGAGTATTTGTATTATTGAAAACCAGAAGTGTAAAAGTTATGAAATTACCATATATTATGCTTTTTGTAATATTTATATTAATTTCATTATTTACAGGTTCACGAAAAGCTGTTTTAGCGATTGTGTTTTCCTGTTGTTTTTTCATTTTACTTACATCAAAGAAAAGCAAGATTTCAAATGGACTTATAGCAATAGTAATTTCTATAGTCATTTTTAGTGCTGTTATGAATATACCAATACTGTATAATATATTAGGTTCTCGTATTGAGATGTTGTTTGATCAATTTGGAAGTAGTAGTAAAGTTGATGGAAGTACGTATTCAAGAATGAATATGATAAATTATGGGATTAAATGGTTTTCAAAAAGACCTGTATTAGGTCATGGTATTGATAACTATCAGGAACTCTATTTAAATGAGTTTTCAAAAAGTATGTACTCACATAACAACTACATAGAATTACTAGTTGGGACTGGGATATTAGGGACCATTATCTATTATGCTGGTTACGCCTATATTTTACTTAGAACTTTTGGAAAGAATTACCCACTTGTAGCGTTTGGCACCGTAGTGATTTCTGTAATATGTATAATAGAATTTGGATTAGTAAGCTATTTTAGTTTTTATATTCAAATATTAATTTGCTTGAGCTTTTCCTCAATAAAGCTTTTACACAGGAAGGGGATAATTATAAATTATCATAAAATAGCATTAGAATCTATATTTAGAAAAAAAGTTTTAAGGGAAATAAGTAACAATATTAAAGTACTTTAATGTAAGTGCAGTAGCAAAACTCACGATAATACAATAAAATTGTATTTAATGGAAGTGGAGAAAATAATGACTTAAATTATTCTATGAGTAGGAAACTTTACACAACAGCCTAAAAATGCCTGTTGATCCAGAAATGCTAGAGGCATGGAAACTCATACTGATAGGTTAATCCATTATACCATTAATGAACTCTTGGATTGGTTAAGTAAATTTAGACTATCTAAAATGATGTTACTTATCTCTGGTAAAATGTATTAAATAGTATAAAAGAATTTATCTTTTTAAATGTTTTACTATTTATTGGGAAGTGAGGCAAATTTGATGAATAATAAATCTCAAAACATAATATCAGTAATTATGTCCGTTTACAAACCAGAAGAAGAATATCTACGTGAAGCAATAGAAAGTATTTTGAATCAAACATTTAAGGAATTTGAATATATTATAATTATTGATGGAATAGATAAGCTTACTTCGTCAATTATTAAATCTTTTAACGATGACAGAATTAAGGTTTATCAAAATGAAAAAAATTTAGGATTAACTAAATCGTTAAATATTGGGTTACAATTAGCTACTGGAAAATATATTGCTCGTATGGATGCAGATGATATTTCTTTTCCGAAGAGACTCGAAAAACAATATGAATACATGGAAAAAAATAAGGATGTAGCAGTTTGCGGTTGTTATGCTAAAAATATAGGTAAGAAAGGCTTTGCCAAACAACTTTGGTCATATAATGAAGATGTCCTAAAAATAAGGATGATGTTTTACAATGCAGGAATTATTCATCCAACAGCGTTTATAAGAAAGGAAACTTTACAAAACAATAACATTAAATACGATGAGGCGATTAAAAAAAGTCAGGATTATGCTTTATGGGTTGATATTTTAAGATATAGTAAAATTATGGTTATACCAGATGTTTTGTTGGGATATAGAAGGCACAAGAACCAAATTATTAGTTCAAATAGTAATGAAGTTGAAGAATATACAAACATAATAAGAATAAGGGAATGGTCAAATATTGGTGTAAATTTTAACACTTACGAAAAATCTATATTGAAATCTATCTCTGAACAATATGCTGAAATATCATCTAAAGAATACGATCAACTATTTAAAAAGCTGATTGCATGGAATAACAAGCATAAATATTTTAACGAAAAGCTTTTTTTAGCAGAAATTAACAGATTATGGATACACACAGCACTTAAACGAATTAGAAACGAAAAAAAGTGTGATATGATATTTAAACCAAGAACTTTTGAATTACTTAAACCAAATACGTTTCGCTACTGTTTTAATTTTTATTTTATTGACAAAATTAAACCATATTTTTATAAAAATTTAAAATTAAGTATGAAATAAATCATAGGATGGCTTTTTACTTAATTAAAATCTAATAATTAAATTTATAGAAATAGCAAAAAAAGGTGAGATAAGCTTGGTTAAGGGAGGAGATGCTAAATGTTGAATGTTATTTCGAAATTTGCAAAGTTAACTAAAAATCCATACAAAATATTTCCATATATAGGGATCAGAGGGTGGCTAAATTTTATTCCTGATGAAATGTATTTAAAATTATATTATAGAGGAGTACTAGGAGAAAAACTGTGTATAGAAAACCCAAAAACATTTAATGCTAAATTGCAATGGCTGAAACTTTATGATAGAAATCCAGAGTATACAAAGATGGTTGATAAATATGAAGTAAGAGAATATATTGTTGAAAAAATTGGAAGTGAATATTTAGTACCCATTTTAGGGGTTTATAATAACTTTAATGAAATAAATTTTAGTCTGTTACCAAACCAGTTTGTATTAAAATGTACTCATGACTCTGGAGGGGTAGTGATTTGTAAGGATAAGTCAGAATTTGATATTGAAAAAGCACAATATAAAATAAATAAATGTTTGAAAAGAGATTTCTATAAACTTGCAAGGGAATGGCCTTACAAAAATATTAAACCAAGAATAATTTGTGAAAAATATATAGTGGATGAATCAGGAACAGAACTTAAAGATTATAAATTTATGTGTTACAATGGAAAAGTAAAATGTCTATTTGTATGTACAAATAGGAATTCACCCAATGGCTTAAATGTAGATTTTTATGATATGGATTGGAATCCTATACCCGTTGAAAGGTGTTATCCCAGAAGTGATAAAATAATACCGAAACCTAAGAATTTCGATAAAATGGTTGAAATTTCTAAAAAATTATCAAATGGTATTCCTTTCGTGCGTGTAGATTTTTATGAAGCAGATGGGAAACTATACTTTGGAGAATTAACCTTTTATCCAGGTTCAGGTATTGAAGAATTTACACCTGAGTCATATGACTATTTATTTGGCAGTTGGATAGAGTTGCCGAAAAATGAAAATGCAAATATATTAACTTAAGGGGAATATAACATATGGAAATATTAATTGCAGGGGATTTAGTGCCAACAAATTCAAACATCGATTTATTTATTAATTCTGATGTTAATTCTTTACTGGGAGAAGAATTGCTACAAATATGGAATTCTGCTGATATGAGAATTTTTAACCTTGAAGCTCCTCTTACGGATGAAGAATGTCCGATTGATAAATGTGGACCAAACCTAATTGCACCAACCAGCACAATAAACGGAATAATAGGGCTTAATCCTACATTAATTACATTGGCTAATAATCATATTTTGGATCAAGGAGAAAAAGGACTTGAGTCTACTATAAAAACCTTAAACGAAAATAAAATCAAGTTTGTTGGAGCAGGTAACAATCTAAATAAAGCTAGCAAGCCCTTTATTATTGAAAAGGATGAAGTAAAGATTGGTATCTATGCTTGCGCAGAGCATGAATTTACTTTAGCAACTAACAGCAGTCCAGGTGCAAATCCATTTGATCCTTTAGAGAGTCTTGATCATATTTTTGATTTAAAAACTAAGTGTGATTATATGATTGTCATATATCATGGAGGAAAAGAATATTATCGATATCCATCGCCATATCTTCAGAGGGTGTGCAGAAAAATGGTTCAAAAAGGTGCTGACCTTGTTGTATGCCAGCATAGTCATTGCATTGGGTGTTACGAGGAATATCAGGGGTCTACTATTGTATACGGACAAGGGAATTTTTTATTTGATTATTCAGAAAGTGAATATTGGAAAACAAGTCTATTAATTAAAGTAAACACTGACAATGGCTTAAACTGTCAGTACATCCCGATTTTTAAAAGTGGGAATTTGGTTCGATTATCTGATGGACAATCTGCTGAAGAAATATTATATGCATTTAAATATCGTTCTCAAGAAATATTAGAAGACGGATTTATCGAACAAAAATATCAAGAATTTTCAAAAGATAGGATACAGTATTACTTGAGAGCT
This sequence comes from uncultured Oscillospiraceae bacterium, assembly GCA_964409165.1. Taxonomy (GTDB): domain Bacteria; phylum Bacillota; class Clostridia; order Acetivibrionales; family Acetivibrionaceae; genus CAYPCH01. The sequence continues at coordinate 23,714 of CAYPCH010000034.1, forward strand.
TTCTCAGGAACTGGAAAGTGGATTTCTCGAATTGATCGGCATTTACTTAAAGGCACTATAATAAAAAAGAGATATAGCAAAAAGCAATTACTAGCAATTCAAAATCTTATAGAGTGCGAAGCTCATTGCGAGTTCATAATAGCTGGACTAAAAGGGGAAATAAATAGTGAAGGAAAATAACTTACAAAATAAAGTGTTAAGTGCTACGAAATGGTCGACTATTACGGAATTAGCAGCAAAGCTGGTTAGTCCTGTTACAAACATGATTTTAGCCAGAATACTTGTTCCTGAAGCTTTCGGAGTTGTAGCAACAGTAACTATGATTATTAGTTTTGCTGATATGTTAACCGATTCAGGATTTCAGAAGTATTTGGTTCAACGTGAATTTAAAAATGACGATGAAAAATATAAAAATGCCAATGTTGCTTTTTGGACTAATTTTGGGATATCAATTTTTTTATGGATTATTATAATTTTTTTCCGAGAACAGTTATCTGTATTAGTTGGAAATCCAGGCTTGGGAAACGTTATTGCTATAGCTTGTTTACAATTGCCGTTGACATCTTTCTCCAGTATCCAAATGGCACTTTATAGACGGGACTTTGATTTTAAAACTCTTTTTATGGTTAGAATGTTTTCAGTGTTAATACCGTTTATTGTAACAGTACCATTGGCGTTTTTAGGATTCGGATATTGGGCATTAATAATAGGTACGTTAAGCATTCAAGTTTCAAATGCAATTATACTAACTGTAAAATCCAAGTGGAAACCTAAATTCTATTATAATAAAAAAGTATTATTTGAAATGTTTTCATTTAGCATATGGTCATTAATAGAAGCTGTTTCGATATGGTTAACAACTTGGGTTGATGCTTTTATTATTGGAAGCGTTTTGAGCCAATATTATTTAGGAATATACAAGACTTCAACAACTATGGTTAACGCGCTTATGGCTCTAATAACTGCTTCTACTACACCGGTTTTATTCTCAACTTTATCTCGTCTACAGGATAATAAAAATAAATATAATTATATGTTTTTAAAGTTTCAAAGGCTTGTTTCTATTCTAGTATTTCCTTTAGGCATAGGTGTTTATTTTTATAGGGATTTAGCTACACAAATATTGTTCGGTAGTCAGTGGGGCGAAGCAAGTGATGTTATAGGAATTTGGGCTTTAACAAGCTCAATAATGATAGTATTAGGTCATTATAGTAGTGAAGTATACAGATCAAAGGGAAAGCCAAAATTATCTTTTATAGCTCAAGTATTGCATTTAATATTTCTGATTCCGGCTTGCATAATTAGTTCCCAGTATGGGTTTTGGTCCCTAGTCTATACGAGATCTTTGATGAGAATTCAACTTGTTTTAGTACATTTTATAATTATGAAATTTGTAATAAAATTTCCAATGGCAAAAATGGTTACTAATGTGCTTCCGGCAGCTTTATCGTCAATAGTTATGGGACTATTGGCATATTTACTAGGACAAGTCAATAACAGTATAGTTTGGGATGTGATCTCAATAATTTTGTGCTCATCATTCTACTTAACTATAATATTGTTGTTTCCCAATATACGAGTAGAAATAATTAGTTTGGTAAAAAGAATTTTGCCTCAAAGAACCAAGATAACATTACTTGGAATTTGGGGACGGTTAGTGAATTAAATCGTCAATATTCCTTGCCAATTCCCTCCTGTTATTGTATAATTCCAGTAGGGAAAATTAAATAGTGCCGTGACCTTCAAGTGCGGCTAACACTTGAAGGCTCATGCAGGTAGAGTAGCTACCGACACGTGGAGTTATAAACTCCCACAGCACCTAGATTATTATACTCTAAGTGTTGTCCGTTTTCAAGCATTTACGGTGTATGTGTTGGTTATTATTGCCTGTGCATGCGCCGTTTAATTTTCCCTCCTTTAAATATAGGAGGGGGAATATATATGAACGATGATTTTGAGAAATTTCTTGCATCCTGCAAGGTTGAGAGAATGGAAAGCCTGCATAGGCAACTTGAGCATGTGCAGGAAATCCGCTCAATGAGGAATGAAGCGGTACTGTTGATGGAGCAGATAAAAAGGTTGGTGCCTTCACAGGCTGTTGGTTTGTTATCAAAATATGAAGATGTTTTGAATGAGATAAGCAGCCTTGAGTCGGTTTTTTTATACAAAACCGGGATGAATGATGGTTTGACGCTGGGAAGGTTACTATTTGAGGGAAAAAAGGATTTGGATATAAATATAAAGTTTTTATGATTTTTATTATGACAGCAAAGGTTGAAATATATAAAGCTCACAAAATGCGGGTTTGCCAAAAAAAGCTAATAATAACATATGCATAAAATAAGACCTACAAATTTGTAGGTCTTATTCTACTTGTTCCTTATTATGATTGTCTTTAAGCCGATTTTCGATTTCTTTTATCTTATCTGGTGAAAGATTGGTTGCCTTGATTATTATCTGTAAATCAACACCAAGCTTTAACATTTTCATTTTAACAACTCCTTATTATGTATTTATCAATATTTTACCACAATCAACACTTTGCGGTCTTACATTTTTAGGGATTTCAAGAAAATAGATTTTGATAATCATTGATATATGATTGTACTGATGGTCTGACACCTAGAAGGTTGCTATTTGAGGGAAAAAAGGATTTAGGTGTAAATGCAAAGTTTTATTTAATTAAACGAAACTTTCCTGCAATTTTTTACAACCACTATAAAGCTCAAGTAAACGTGATATAATAATTATTAATTCAATGTATAATCATTTTTGTGATTAATACAATTAATTTAATTATGACAGCAAAGGTTGGAATATATGAAGCTCACAAAAATAATAAGAATTATGTTATGGTTAGCTGTTATACTCTGGATGGGTGTGATTTTTTCCTTTTCATCACAGACAGCTCACGATTCATCTGACCTTAGCGGTCAGGTGATAAAAAAAACAGCAGAACTGACTGTGAAGGATTTTGACAAGCTTCCAAAACCGCGTCAGCACGTAATCATACAGCAATATCAGAATATTACGAGAAAGACGGCTCATGTTTTGATTTACACGGTTTTAGGCATGCTCGTCATGGTAGCCTTATTTCGCCATCCTTTTAAAAAGCGACTCATAATCTCAATGGTTATATGCGTAATATATGCAATTACTGATGAGATTCATCAGATGTTTGTTCCAGGCAGAAGTGCACAGCCAAGTGATGTTTTTATTGACTCCTGCGGGGCATTGGTGGGAATTATACTGGTGATCATACTACAGTATTTATACCGCAGTCTTCTTGGGAAGTTCACAAAATGCGTGTTTGCCAAAAAAAACTAATAATAACATATGAGTAAAAAGGTAGTATAATATGAAAAAACATGGACATGAGAGTGATAACATGTTGGCAATTAAAAAAGATACTGCAAATAAAAATAATGAAAACTATACTACTGCAAAGAATGAAGTAGTAATTAAAGCCATCATGAAATCTAATAAAAAACATTCTAAAATGATGAATATATTATCGAGATAAGTATTTAGAATTATTTCTTATAAAAGTTATTAAACTAGAGAAAATAGCCGATTGATGGCTATTTTTTTTAGTTTAATTTTTACTTATTCCTTAATTCTGATTGTCTTTGAGCCAGTTTTCAATACCGGAAATAAATTTGGGACTGGTATTATTTATAATACCTAGTGTAATTATACATATCTTGAGTTTTGCAGTACATATGTTCTTTTTAAGCCTCGAACTCACTATTTACAAGCGGTTCAAGGCTTTGTTTAATGCAAAAATGTGTTGTGAAATTTATCTTATTTTGAAGTTTTTAAAATATTTTTCATCTCACTTAGTGTCATAATTTTCTTTCCTAAGTCTAGGTCGAATATCTTCTCTACCGTTTTTAAAAAATCATCACGATAGTCAAAAAGATAATAGTTTTGTTCAAGATATGAGCAACCATAGTTTATTAAGCTTTCCCTGATTTCTTTTGTTGAAAACTGGTGATTTGTCATGCTTTCTAATAGTCTCATAATTACCAATGTTACAAAACAGATAAGGAAGTGTGCTTCGATATGATCATCTAGTCGTACATGTATAGGTCTTGTTTTAAACTCACTAGTAATGATCTTAAAAGATTCCTCAATATTCCATAAGCCACGGTAAATGTCCCAAATCTCTTTATCAGAGAGTTTTTTTTCACTTGTTACAATAGAATAGTATCCATCATACTTTTCTTCTTCTGCTATCTTCTTAAGGTCAAGAGAAAGATTCTTTCCATCTGCGATTTCCCCTGTCTCTTTTACGAAAGAAAGATTCTTCACATACCCAGTAGCTCCATAGCTTGTGGCTTGTGTATACTTGCCTGGATTTTTAATTAAATCTTTTGCCTTTTCTAAAACACGATTCCTGTCCTTGCGTTGTTTTTCGGCATATTTCTTGGAGTAATATGCTAGTTGTTTTTGATAAATCGGCATTGTTAGTGTTCGGTTTCCAGCTTGGTTTTTAAGTTGTATAGTTTTGGCAAAGATTCTTGATTTATGAATAAAGATTATTTCTTCACCGTTTTCATCCGATTCTTTCGTTATTTTATAATTATTTTTATCTAGTACCCATTTTCTGAATTCTTTATCAGCACCAACAACACTTTGACCATATACATATCCGTCATGACCTTCTGAATCATCATCATTGACACCTGAGAGAAAAGCTGTGTTATCACTGGTGTTAAGTCCCCGATCTGCCACTGCAATCACACGTCCTATCCCGAAGTCTTTTTTTAGTCGACGAATTGCGGGGATTATAGAGGTCTTTTCGCTTTCGTTCCTAGGGAAGGTATTAAAGGTCATGGGGATTCCATTTGAATCCATAAGTAACCCCATCTGTATAATTGGTGTTTTTCGATGTTCCTTAGAAGGCCCCTTTTTTCGTGTTCCTTTTTTTAAAAGATTCCCGTCCTTGTCGTACTCATCTTCATCATTATAAGGAATTTCAAAGTAGAAATTAGTTACATCATAGTATCCAATTTGAGTGTCGATTGGCACTAATTGCTTAACCCTGCTATATATATGGGCTTGAAGTTGTTTTGAGTATTTAGCAAACCAATTAAGTGACCGATAAACGTCATCTAAAGAAAATGGGAATGAATCAAAAAAAACATCTTTCTTTTCGTAGGCTTTCTTTTTTGATGCTGGAAAAAGAAAACGGTTGAAGACTAAGAGACTGAAAATCTGGTTTAGGTTGTACTTTTGTTTAATCTGTCTTTGTTTATTTTGAAAGAAAGCAGTAATGTCCAACAAAGCATATATATGTTTAGGAATAGCATATCCAAGATTTTTACGCAAAGAGCATTGATCTGCTAATCGTTGATTTGTCAGTATTTCAATACTACGTGTTGCTTCAAGATCACTGTTACGTTCTTTGGCTATAGCTTTGAAGTGTGAAATAGGATCATCATAAATTTTTTCTAAATCTTCAAGATAACCAATTTTTTCGATAGTTTTCTGCTTCGACTTTCCATTTTCCCGATATCCTTGAACAAAAGAAAGATAGACTTTCCCATTGCTTATACTTTTTTTAAGAAACATATCACACCTCCATAAATATATAGCTATTATATCATAATACATTGCAATATACAACATGCTTATGCACAAATATTGACATGAATAAATCCCCTGTTTATAAGGGGTGTAAGGTGTTTTTTATTTAGCTATTTGCAAAACAAGGGAGGGCATTCTTGAACAAGCAGGCTTAACTCTTGAAGAGTTCAAAGAATTACTTTAAACTTTAAATGCTCTAAAATGTGAACCCCGGCTATTTTTACAAGGACTTCTTAACACACACTATTCAATGTCTATAGTTATAAATTGGGGATCTTCACTTGGAAAATCATCAGGAAATATGCTACAAACTAATCTTTTGTTAATATTTCATATAAAAATTCAATTACTGATTTATTATATTCAACATATTCGAAAGACCTTGAACCGTAAATTACAATAGACCACTCATTAAGATTGTTACCTGTACGCCAGTAAATTTCATCTCCATTATCAGTAACTGCCCAAGGTAATAAGCCTCCAACAGTTGGGTAGACATCATGTTTAAAATCTTGAGGAAAATTTTGTTTTGACTCCAAGTACGCTTCACGAATAACTTTACCACGTTCCACTAAATTAAAATTTTCATCTTGTACAAATGGAGTTAGAATCCAAATAAAATTGTCTATTCCTCCTGTACCATATATGGAAATAAACTCCTTATATTCATCTGGCAATACTCCTAATACATTTTCTACCTGCTTCCATTCATCTTTACTACCAGTTTTACTTGGTGATTGCGTAGGAGGCATAATACTTTTCAACTCATTAATAGTCATTTACACATATCTCCTCACTTCTTATTAAGTATAGTTACATCCAATTTAAATCCACCTGTGCCTTTAGCACTCAAGGTAACTCCTGATGGTATAAGATTATTACCTTTATAAATTGGTATAACCTGATAGTTAACAGTTTCTCCTGCTTCCACAGCTTTTCTTACTGCTGTCTCAAAATCTCTCATAACTGGTGAGTTTACTGGATTTTGATACAATGTAACTAAATTACAACTGAAATACTCTTTATTCCTGTATTTCTGTTACTTCTTGAACCTTCTCAAACGGCTTGTATTCCGTCTTTGTCCGCATCATTCCATAGATTATTCTAACAGCCCTGCGAGACACACAAACAAGGGCTTGTGGCTTCGTTTTACCTTCTTTAATTGTTACTACTCAGGCATTCCAAATAGACCCGATTATATGCTAACATAATAACAT
>CAYPCH010000035.1:0-29965 GCA_964409165.1 uncultured Oscillospiraceae bacterium
GGCTAGGTTAGTAAAAATTAAGAAAAACAGTTCCACAAAATACTACAAAATATTTTTAAGTTTTGCTTGACTTTTTGCTGGGAACTAGTTAAAATATACTTTGTCGGCTAAAACATTCAGCCCAAAGAGAGTAAGAGAGTAAGAGAGTAAGAGAGTAAGAGAGTAAGAGAGTATTATATATGGCCCATTGGTCAAGTGGTTAAGACACCGCCCTTTCACGGCGGTAACAGGGGTTCGAGTCCCCTATGGGTCACCATTTTACCTGTTAAGATTGCTGGTCTGCCAGATAATAAAGCTGGTGGACCAGTGAGCAGGTCAAAAGAATATGGCCCGGTAGTTCAGTTGGTTAGAATGCCAGCCTGTCACGCTGGAGGTCGAGGGTTCGAGCCCCTTCCGGGTCGCCATTTTATACTTGATTGCGTTGAAGTAATTTGGCAATGAAATTGACGAGTTATACTAAAACATAAACATGTGTGATACAAATACCCCGAAGTAATCACAGATTAGGGGCGTTTTTTAAGAGTTAGAGGTTTGAAAAAATATTTAAATAAAAAGTATTGACATAGGTTTAGTACCTTGCTATACTATATCAGGCAGGGAAGTTAGTCAGAGATTTAATTGATGTAAAATCAGATTGGTAAGCTTGTAAGAAAGTTAGATAAGCTGGTGTAGCTCAGCAGGTAGAGCAGCTGACTTGTAATCAGCAGGTCGGGGGTTCGATTCCGTCCACCAGCTCCATATGGAGGGGTTCCCGAGTGGCCAAAGGGGGCAGACTGTAAATCTGTTGGCTCCGCCTTCGATGGTTCGAATCCATCTCCCTCCACCATAAAACACAAAAAGTTCTTGAGTGCTTCAAGAACTTTTTGTGTTTTATGACCTCTTGGAGTGAAATGAAAGATGCAAAACTCCCGTCCCCTCAATGGGTACGGGAGTTTATTAGGGTCATTTCCTGAAAGGAAATCCGGCAAAAAGCTTAGGGACTCTATGTTCCTAAGCTTTTTATTATATCGTTTAAAGTTTACTTTCTTATATTTATGATATTCGTCTTTTCTTCCGAAAAATTCTTTGTCTGCCTTACAATGTAGAGAGGTCTGCCTTTTGCCTCATCATAAATTCTTCCTACATACTCACCGATTATACCGAGAATAATAAGCGTGATACCATTAAAGAAAAGGTTTATTGCAATGGTGGAGGCCCAACCCGGCTGACTTAACTCGGTAAAAAGTCTTATATACAATACAACCAAAAGATACAAAAAGCTTAGCATAGACAGAAGCATGCCGAAATAGGAGGCTAGCTTCAAAGGTTTGTATGAAAAAGATGTAATGGCATCAAAGGCAAACTTTAACATCTTCTTCAAAGGGTACTTCGTTTCACCTGCAAAACGCTTGTCCCTGTTAAACTCAATACCGATCTGCTTGAAGCCAAGCCAGCTGATGATACCTCGTATATATCTGCTACGCTCATTTACAAGCTTCAATGCTTCGCAAACCTTCCTGTCGATGAGTCTGAAATCACCTGTATCAACAGGTATATCAACATCTGTCATTCTCCTTAGGAAGCGGTAAAATATTTTTGCGGTGAGCTTTTTAAAGAGAGTTTCACCTTTTCTTTCAACTCTTTTACCATATACAACATCGTAGCCCTCACGCCATTTTTCAAGCATTTTAGGAATAAGCTCAGGAGGGTCCTGAAGGTCTGCGTCTATAACTACAACCGCTTTACCCTCAGAGTAATCCATACCTGCGGTTATGGCCGTCTGGTGTCCGAAGTTCCTGGCAAAATCTATTAGTTTGATGGTTTTGTCCTTACTGCATAATTCATAAGCCATTACAGCGGTTTTATCTCTGCTGCCGTCATTTACGAAAATAATTTCATAAGGCTCATTGATAGAATCCATAACCTTTTTAAGTCTTTTGTAAGTTTCAAGCAAAACCTCTTCTTCATTGTAAAGGGGTACTACAACTGAGCAAACTATTGTTTTATCCGACATGTTAAATAACCTCCGTGTCATATTTATATTGCTTTTTGCCATGTACTGATCCATCTTAAGTTATCTAGGTAGGACGCAGGTACCTCATATCCCGACATAATTGGATAGAACATTATAAACATGGCAATAACAACCCCTAGGTAAATAAGAGTAAGGTACTTTCCATCTTCATACCTATCGTTAAATTTCTTTATAACATATACTATGCAAAGTATCAGGAAGGGCACAATTGAGAAGTAATGGTATATAAACACTATTCTGGGGACTGCAATCCACGGTATATACTGAAACAGCATGGCAGCCAAAACTACAAGCATTTTTCGGTCATACCTGTACATACCTATAAACAATATTGTAATACTAATTGTGAGGCATAACCATATTATAGCTTGAATATGACCGCTCTTAAAAAAGCTTTCATCTTTTACATAGTTGCGAAATCCAATGACCACACCAATAAATGCCGCCGATGAGACTGCGGAAGTTATTATGGCATTAGTGTCAAATTTAGATAACACCAGTATGGCTACTGCAAGTGCAAAGAATATAAGAATCCAAACTGCAACAGAGTTTTGGGTGGAAGGCAAAGCAATATATGCAAAGGATAGGGTTGAAAGTATAAAAAGCATTACCATATTCTTATTTACTTTTGATAAAGCCATTATGGCAACTAACAGAAAAGCAAACAATCCTACCCACCATATAGCTGGATTGCCCATGGCAACTATTTTCGAAACCATTCCGGGATTCAGATCTGCGGAGGAACCGAAATAATATGCCATGGGAAGCCTTATAATAGGCCACTCCCACCATGCTGACTGGTATGGATGGTCTGCTACAAGCCCTGAGTGATAGCTAAACATGGACTTTGAATTTTCAATAAAGAGATTGAAATGTGTATTGTGGCCAGGAACCATCATCCAAGGTATATATGACAGAAAATATACTATTCCTGGTATGATTATAAAGAACACTATACAACTTGCCAGTGTAATAAAAAGATTCGAACGGTAAGTTGTAGCCCAAGTGTTGTTTTTTCTTTTTTTGTCTGAAAGCTTTGACAGACGGTAAATTTCAGTTCCCTTGGCTATAAAGAACAAAGTTGCAAGACCTGCCGCACCATACATTGCTATCCATTTGCTTGCGACCCCCAGACCAAAGAACAAACCGCTCAGGAACAAGGGCTTTAATGCTTCTTTCAGGTTCATATCATCTGATTTGTTTACAAAGTAATCATACATGTAATAATACATAACTATAACAAACAGTGTAAAAAAGCTGTCTATTGTTGCTATCCTTGTTTGGGTGAAGTGCATAAAATCAAACATCATCAAAAAAGCTGTACAAAAGGCGTAAAAGCTACTGTGGAATACTTTTTTGCCGAAAGCATACATAATAGGTACCATAGCTGCCCCAAACAAAGTGCCCATAATTCTCCAGCCAAAGGGTACCATTCCGAATATCAGGATACCCAATGACATTATAACCTTGCCTAAAGGCGGGTGAGAGGTCTCATAGGGCTCCATGCGATGTATATGTTCGAATGCCGTTCTGGCATGATAAATTTCATCAAAATACGTACTGTTTTTATATGAAGGACGGAAGGCAAAAAGATGATGTTCATCAAATAAGTTTTCTATGGTGCCTTCGCTTCTTTCATTAATGTCCCTTTCTACAATTGTTATTCCGCTTATAGGTTGGGTACTGCCGCTTTCCACAATACATATTTCGTTTAATGCAGCTCTGGCAGTATCTACAACAAACCTTAATCTGTTGGTATTAACGGGTGCGACATCGATGTATTTCCATTTGAATTTATCTTCTTTAATATAAGTGGCAAGATGCTTGTAATGCCGATTTTCATCAAGATACTCAATCCTGAATTTACCGTTAGGGTCTGTACCTTTACCAAGACCTTCAAAGAAATATATTCTTGATAAGGTAGCGTTTTTGCCTAAATCTATAGTAAAGCTTTCACCGGGAATTGTCGGAAGCCATGATGTGGTAGGAACATTAAAGTCTCCGAGATTATATAATGCTATTGCAAGATAAATAACTGTCATTACTGCCATTATAATTAAATCGGTTCTGTTAAACTTGACCTTGATTTTTTCAGATTTAACTTCTGCTTCGGCAGTGTTTGCTTTCTTTGAAGATGAGCTTAATGCAGTTTTAGTGCTTCCGGTTTGTTTTTTGGAAAGAGCCATTTTATCTCTAAATATCATGAAGAATATAAATCCAAGTAAAATTACAATAAGGAGTACTGTAATTACAACAAGATAGTTATTACTGCTTTCTGATTTACCATCAGAAATTGGGTTGTCGTCTATAGACAACGGTTGGTTAGGGTCAAGGCTGACTGCGGTCTTGCCTGCGGGAAGACTATTTAGTTCAGCCACTTCAATATTATCGAACCAGGCTTTACCTGTGTTTACATTTCCGTACCCACCAAGACCAACGGTAAGTGTTAAACTATCTTGATTTGCTGAGGTCTTGCCGTAGAGTTCAATGTATTCCCACTCCGGAGTAGTACCCCTTATGTCTCTTGATACATTAGTGGAATTCTCAATTGAGATATTGGCACCTATCATTTCTGTACCGACATTCTCGGTCTTTACCCAGCATGAGAGTCTGTAATAGGTGTTGCCTTTAACAGGAATATCCTGTTTAAATCTTGAATCGTTTACATAATGATTGACAATGAACGCACTATTGCTGCCTTCATAGGCCTGAGTTGAATCAACGTAATTCTCTGTAACACCGGGATCGTTGTCATAGCAGTGAAACATCCAGAAGTAGGCATCATTGGCTTCAACTTCTTCAAAACCAGGGTTTTTAACAAGGTTCCCGTTTTCTGCAAAAACAGTTGAAGATAAAATAAACTGGATAACGATCATTAGGATAAAAGTAATTTTTATCAATTTCTTGGACAAATTACAGCACCTCCATAAGATTAAAAATATATAAATTTTAATATTAATTTTTTTCTTTTTCGGTATTATTTAATTCAGTATCTTTTTGTACACGCTTATTTGAATTTCTATAATAGCTCAGTAAAAGCGCTGATGATAACGCCAATGTGACAACAAGCAGAATCCAGGTATAATTTCCCGGAGACTCAGGCGTAGGTCCGGTTTTTTCATTAAAGCTATCTTGCGATTCCATATTTTCTGTGTCTATATGTGCAATTACAGCACCTTGAGGTATGGTATCCACTTTTTCCATCAAAACGTCATCAAAAAACGCTTTACCTTTGTTTTCGTTTGAATACCCTCCAAGACCGATTGAAATGGTAATTCTGTCTATGCCTTTTCCGGTTGCAACGTACATTTCTGCATACTGCCAATCACTTGTAGTGCCTCTTATATCTTTAGATGTTTCTAAACGACCTTCAATTGATATATTGGCACCGAGTTTTTGTTCTCCTACATTTTCTGTTTTTATCCAAGCAGAAATTTTATACATTGAGTTTTCTTCTACCATTACGTCCTGCATAAATCTTGCATCATTTTCCTTGTTGCTAATTATCACAGCGTAGTTGTCTCCTGTACGGGCTGACCCGTTCTCGGTTTTGAACTCGACTGCTCCCGGACTTTGATTATAGAGCCATGTTTTCCATGATACTGGTTTAGCGTCATAAATTTCTTCAAAAGAAGAATTTGAAACCAATTCGTTTTGCGCAAAAGCAATACTGATTAACAGAGTATTTAATATCAAAAAAAAGAAAAACAGGCTCAAAAAACTTTTCTTCATAATTATTACAGTACCCCCTTAATTAATCTATCATTATCTTCCGAATATTACCTTTCCTGATCGTCATTATAATCATCCAAACTGTCATCATCTGCATCATCCATATCATTATAGTTATCATAGTCATCGCCATCTGCACCGGATGAACCACTTTCAGTTTTATTATTTTTTTTGAGTCTAAGTTCCACAAAAACAAACAATCCTATCACTACCAAGGCCAATATGAAGAATATCAATGTTATATTGGAGGAAGATGAACTATTATTGTTGACAGTGTTTTCGCTGTTGCTTGTATCATTTTCACTTGGTATAAAAAAGTTATATAATCCCAAAGAAGGATCATGATCATTAACCGGTTCAAAAGACACGTCATCGAAGTACGCCTTGCCTTTATTTAAAACGCCTTGACCTCCAAGCCTTAAGGTGAATTTTAAAATGCCTTCCGTCTTATCAGGGATTTTTACATTAAACTCTAAAAGCTCCCATTCGTTATTCGTATTGGAGAGCTCTTTTGAAGTCAAAATACCATAGGGATTTTCCACTTCAAGAGTTATATTAGCAGAGCCTGCGGGGTTTAAAACGTTTTCGGTCTTAATACGACAACTCACCTTATATACGCTTCCTGGCTTTACAGAAACATTCTGTGTGAGTTTGGAATCGTTTTCCACAAGGTTTGTTATGGAAAAAGAATTGTTCCCCGTAAATGCACTGTTGCTCTCGACAGAAAACTCTACATATTCGGGAGTATTCATGAAGGAACTGGAATACCATCCTGAAGGGAATGAACCGTCAACTTCTTCAAATCCAGGATTTGATAGTATGTTACCTGATGCAAAAACATTTTGTGTAATTACACTTGCTGTAAGAGATATAACAAATAAAAAAGCAATACATTTTTTCTTCATATTGGTGCCCCCTTCCGGTCGGAAATAGTTATAAGCTAATCATTGATTATCAATTTGGCAGCTTTTTTACCGAGTCTGACCGAGTAGCTTTGGCCTCTGTCCTCAGGGTATATTTGTGCCATACTTGCAAGGTATAGGTTTTCAACCGGTGTTTTTATTTCAGGAAGTATCTTTGAATACTTTTTAACCACCACCGGTTGCGAGTATCTTGCACGGTTTATATGCGTATTGATAAGTTTAGATTCATCAAACTGAGGAAAAAGTATTTTCAAATGATTCAAAAACTGCTTTTTGACTTCCTCATCGCTTAAAGAATACATTTCATTTTTCTCATCAAGATACCTTGAAAGGTATACTACGTGGGATTTATAACCATTAACGGGTACAAGATTGGTGTGCTCTATCATAAGTACAAAAGGACAGCTGTCGTCGGCAATTGTTAACCAATAAAACGGAGAAAGCTTCTCTGAAAGCTCGAGAATCATACATATATTGGCTTTATACTTGATGCTGGACAGTTTGTTTGTATAAAACTCCGGAAGAGGAACATCCATTTTGTTAAGGACATCGGGAGCAGTTGTTATAAGCACACGGTCAAAGTTCTCGGATGCATTGTTAAATGAGACGTCGAGAGTATTGTTTTCTTTAGGGGTTATTTTATTCACGGTAGTGCCGGATAATATTTTCCCGCCTTGTTCCGTTATTTTTTCTACAAGTTTTTCGTATACAAGGGAGAAACTTCCCTTCATATAGCCCAGCATTTCCTTGTTAATATTTTTCCCACGGGTAGAACCGCGGAGCTTGAATTTGTTCCATATCCAGGTAGCAGCTATATTCTCAGAATCAAAATCGAACTTTGAATTTATAAGAGGTCCCCATACTTTTTCATATACATTTTGTCCTGCGTTTTTAATGATCCAGTCCTTAGAGGTTTCGTCTTCTAAATCCTTCCAGTCTTTAACAAATTTAGCTTTAAAAACCAGAAGCCCCATCCGTATTCTTTCTATAAAAGACAGCTCCTTAAACATCAGAAGATCCATAGGAGATGTAAAAGGATAGAACTTTTTATTTATATAAATGCCATTTTTAGGCTCAATCCACATCAATTCCGGGGACAAACCAAGTTCTTCTATAAGCTCGATTATATCAGTGTCATTGGTGAATATATGATGATAAAACATCTCCAGCTTTTCTTCGCCTACTGTGACGGATTTTACAAGCCCTCCCAACTGTTTCTCGCTTTCAAGTATGGTAAGGTCATGTCCTTTCTTAGAAAGCTCGTAGCCTGCTGAAAGGCCTGTAGCTCCAGCTCCAATTATACAGATTTTCATGTATTGTTCCTCCTTATTTTATCTGAAGGTTTATTTACTGGTTTTTCTCTGAGTAGCCAGATCATATACACAGCAGCAAATATCACCAATGCAACTGTCAGGAAAGCAAATGGCATTGCTACCGGGTCGTAGTTCGAAAGCCACAGATTGACATCTCTTCTTTCCTTATCATAAATGTACCAGTGGTTTGCCGTTACACATGCACTGAGTATGATTAAAGGGATTGAAAGCCTCTTATCCCAAAGAATACATACGGTTAGGAATATGATAGCTGAAAGAAGGTATCTTTCGTGCATTCTTGTAAAAAACGTAAAAAAGGATGCAAGAATAAAAAAGGATGAAAAATAAAGTGTTTTAGCGCTGTTCCTCTTAACCGCAAGAAGCACGAAGGCCAGTAAAATAGCAGGAATTGCAAATATGAATCCCCATTTGGCATAGGAAAGAATAAAAAATGTTTCGGAGTCGGGTACCGGTTGACCACCGGCCAAGGTCCAGAAGTTAAAAGCATTTGCTGTGGCATAGGGGTAATCGCCCAGACTGGTTCTGTATATATATACGAGCCAGTAGTAAAAGTCTGCTGTTTCAACTAATAATTTTCGGATAAATGATGCGCCGTTTTGTACGTACTTGAAATAGAACTGCGTATGGTAATAAAAAGGGAATATTATGACAGTATATGCAGTAATACAGCCTATTGCGGCATATAAAGTATCAACAAGTGCTTTTTTTATATTACGCCAAGTTATGTTTGCAAAATCAAACAGTTCTTTATAGAACTGGACAAATACCAATGGGGCAAGAAGCCCGCTTTGAGGTTTTACAAGTGCTGCCAGGGCAAATAGTATTACAGCTGGTATCTTCTTATTTATATTAAAAAGATATACAACTCCTAAAAGCATAGTTGCCGGCATTGAATCAAATTGTCCCCATATGGATGAATTAAAGAATACTCCGGGGTTTAAAGCATACGCTATGCCTAATACAAATCCTGTACGTTGTTTGCCGTACTTTGTGCCAATTTTATAAATAAGGTATGCACCTATGAATTCAAAGATAACTGCCCAAATTTTAACGAAAAAATGCTGCCAGAACAGGCTTAAAGAGAAAGCTTTGGTGATTGCTCCCGTAATCCATAAAAGATAAAGATAACCCGGTGCGTAAACTATATGAAAAGTCTCATACATCCCTTTAGGACCATTGTTTGCAAGATAGTTGCTCCAAGCGACATATCCTCCCATATCTATTTTAAAACTTGGCAGCATGGTCAAGAAAAACCTTACCAAAAACGCTGCTGCAACCACTGCTAACATGACATTGGTTGAATAGGGTTTCTGAGGTTGTGCACCTCTTTTTTTTGATGTTTTGCTATTGCTTTTCACAAATTTCAGCCTCCTTATATTTAAAAAAAGAATAAACTGTTAAATATAAATCAATCTATGTTTGTCTTATAGATTATCAAGTTGTATTCTGGAAATTCATACACTATCTCAAAGGTTTGCTCTATTATATGCTCATTTAATATATAACTGTCTGATGTTCTGTTGCCGTCATCCACTACTATGTAGTCAATGCTATTTGTTTCTACGAGTCTTTTCAAGATATCCGGATTTTCAGCGGAATATATTCTTTGTTTTATTCTTTCCCGTGCATCGGTGTCATAGCCTGCACTCCAAGCATAGTATGCCCAGCCGGAGAACAACTTTCTCCCTGCCAGCAGAATAGGATGAAGACTGTAGTGGTCTGTAAGGAAAACATCATCGGTGTTAGTGTTTTTTAAAGTCCATTTCAGAAGTTCATTGTCTGTTTTTACTGTAATATGGTGATTATCAAGGTTGTGAAGGGTAATTATATCTACAAAGCCTGTTACCATTATTACGGCAGATAAAAGATATGCAAATATCTTAGTTGCAAGGTTTTTCGATTTAAAAAGAGAAAATAGGAAAAATGCGGTCAATATGTTCAGAAGTATTGAACCTATGACAATAAATTTGTGGTTAATATTTATGTCGGGCATAAGCTGCATGGTGGTTGCCACAACAAAGGGAAGGGTAAAGGCAAATCCCAGCCATTTCAAACCTTTAGGCACTTTGTATTTTCCATAAAAATTATAGAGCAACACTGCTAAAATAAATATTCCAAAAGCGATAAGCATTGATATACTGAAGGTCTTTTTGGTAACAAAAAGACTGTCTTTCAACTGGTATCTCGTGAAGAGAAAGGCTACCAAGGCGACTGCCGATACAAATATTATATTAATGGATATACAAAGTTTTTTATAATAGGGCATAAAAATTGCCAGTATTATAAAAGGTAGTAAGCCAAGGAGTTCTATATAGAAATTAAAGGTATAAGGCAGCAGTTTTATAAAAAGTTGCAGAGTCGACCATAAGCCGTGTACCTTATAGTACATAGATAAATCCTGAGGCAAGCCGCCTGTATTTGCAAGAAAACCAAAGAATAACTTGGGTGATACAATGGAAGACCCTTTGATGAAAAAGGAAGTCTGCACAAAAACAAGTAAAAGTGACAGAGTAGCAATAAACAAGTACTCAAGCCTGTGTTTTGACATAATAGCCATAATGCAAAGTACAGGTAAAATTGCAATGATAACTGAACCGTTCCAGAAGCCCACCAATCCTAAGAGTATACCTGCGACCAATGCTTGTATCGGATGTTTTGGAAGCCATGCGTCAGCCGACAGAAAGAACTCTTTAAACCACAGGCGTACATAGGATGAGTTGCCAGATTCTTCATTATTTCTTTTAATTTTATGCAATCTTCTTACCATCTTTTTAAACAAAGGTAGAGTTATTATAAGCATCAGCATCATGATGCCCATTCCGAAGGGTAGGTGTCTTTGGTTAACGTAAACCTTCTGAGACCATAATCCCCAGTTTTCGTTCTGTGTTTTTCCTATATGTGAAGTAATTGTTTTCAAATTATCAAAAAACTCTTTAAAAGAGTTCATTCCCGAAATATGTGTGAAGAACGCGAAAGAACTTCTGAAGAAGAATAATATGCCTGTCAATGCTGCAATCTTTTTTTCTCCAAGAACCAGTACGGTAAAAGAGTATAGAAGCACAAGGAATGCCATAATGGACAGGATGCTAGGAATATTAAATGCCCAATCAAGCCTTAAGCCCAAAAACTCCAGATTTCCCACCAGAAACTGAAACAGGAAGTGATAGCGGATGTCGCCCGCAACAAAGTGGGGATACTGCGTAGGGAAATTTGAACCATAGGAAAATGACCTTATAACAGCAAGATGAGGCCCGAAATCACTAAACACCGAGTGTCCTATGTATATTGTTCCGTCTTTTATAAAGAAAGACCTGAACATAAGGTATGTCCATACAAGAAAAAATACCGCTATATAAAACAGTTCAATGCTGTTAGAAATAGCAAAGTTTTTAAGTTTCTGACGGAATAATTTTTTTGAACTTGTTATAACATTTATACTCTTTAATGACTCAGAGTATTTTTTTCTGTTTCTAATGGTAATAACCACTGCAATTATCAGAAATATCGAAATAGAGAATATATTTGCGTAAAGCATGGGATTTGTGTTTCTGAATATATAGGCACAAATATATGTAAGCCAAGTAATTAAAAGAGTACCTGTCAGAAAAGAGGCTGGTATTACAACCATCCAACCGGAAAGTTTTACAGGTCTACCGAACAAGTCCTTGGTTTTCGAATAATCAAATATTGAAGGAATTAGCTTCCTTAGAAAAAAGTAACCGTTGTACCATCCAAGAATAATAAAAATGACGCCAAGCATTATTAGATTTCCCCCTACGCTTTTATTGTTTGCCATAAATGCCGTATGATGCATTATACCTTGTCTTTTTCTCTACTAACAGCAGTTTCAGAAATAAAATACCGAGGTCTGTATTTTACTTCATCATATATTTTGGCAATATAAGTACCGATAATTCCAAGGCTTATCATCAAAGCACTGCCAATGATAAGCTGTAGCAAAATTACTGTAGTAAATCCGCTTAATGCACCGCCTCTTAACTTCATATAAATAGTCTGAACTCCAAGGATTAACGACCCTGCTAAAAATATTATACCAAGAAAAGTTACAATGTGAAGAGGTATAGACGAAAATGAGGTTATGGCAGTTATTGCTAGCTTAACAAGCCTTGTTACCGACCATTTTGAATTGCCTTCGGTTCTTTCTGCGACGTGGAAGGGAATCTTTTTTCTGTTGAATCCCACCCATTCCGACATTCCTCTAAAAAAGGTGTTACGCTCGTTCATCTGCCGGTAAGATTGTAAAACCTTTGCATCAAGCAGTTTATAGTCGGAGGCTCTGTTTAAGTCAAAACCAGATAAATTAAAAAGTATTTTATAGAAAAAGTGGGCTCCAAATCTGTTTATAATCCTTTCTTTACCCCTAGAGGCTTTCACGCCTTCTACCACATCATAGCCTTCTTCTTTCCAAAGTTTTACCATTTCGGGTATAAGTTCGGGAGGATGCTGAAGGTCAGCGTCCATAACAATGCACGCATCGCCACTAACTGTTTCAAGACCGGCACATAATGCAGATTCTTTACCAAAATTCCGGCTTAGCTTTAATGCACGGATTCCGCTTTTATCACTGCACAATTTATTAAGCTCGTCCCATGTGTTGTCTTTTGAGCCATCGTCTATAAGAACAATTTCGTACTGTATATTGTTCTTATTTAATAGGTCTGTCAAAATATTTATGTTATTGTATATCTGTTTTCCTTCGTTATAAACTGGTATAACAAAGGAGATTATTGTTGAATCCATAAACTTCCTCCAGCTGTAGCAGTTTATTTATATATGACTTTTTTATACATAATAAAGTTCCAGCACACGATTATTCCCATAACCGGCACTTTTGCAATATAATCTGGTATACCTATCAAGCTTATCATCACATACATAAGAGAGTTTATAATTATAAGATTGAAGACAAACAGTGCAAGATAGGGTATAAGTTGTTTGCCAATTTTCTGTTTTGACTTGAAAGACCAAAATCTATTGACAAGAAAATTAAACCAGAAAATAGTAACGTAAACAACAGAATTGGAAAACTGATATTGATATGTATATACATCCAATCCTTTGCCAAAAGCTGTAATCATAATATTTTTCACAAAACCGTAAAACGGTGGAATTGTATCTGCGAAAACTACCTTTAGCAAGAGCATGAATAAAAAGTATTCCAAACCAAATCCGGTAAAACCGGTTATCAAATATCTTTTAAACTGGGAAAATCCTTGAGGAGTAAAAAACTCTGAAAAGAACTTGTGCTTTTTAAGTTTAGAAATCACATTTTCTGCAAACATATATACCTCCCAAGTTATTGTATGTTATGCCTTGCATTTTCCCATTACAATTTATCCAATACAGCAAAAAAAACACCATGAAACTATTCTAATTTAAATATCGAATTATACAGTGTTTTTATTAGTGCCAGCATAACTTATGTCAGCTTAACTTATAATTCAGTATTGTAAAACACGTAACATGCTATTTTCGACTCTATTATAACAATTTTCGTACCAAAAAGCAATTTTAATTAACGGTGCGGGTGCAGTTAATTATTGTGAACCATATTATAGAAAGAACTTTACGTAAAGACTTTAGTTTTTGGAATAAGCTGGTGTGTTATTAAAAAATATTACAATTTATATGAAAATAAATTAATAAAAAATAGTATGACTGGTTATATTATTAATTAAAGGTATACTATGAAAAAAATTTAAGGAATAGCCGAAGTTACATTTTTAGCATTCCTAAGTATATTGAACGCGATAAAGATTTTACATCGTGCTTCAATTACCTTAGGAAAGGTAAAATATAACTTTCTCTATTATTTTCACTTAACGCTTATTTGAAGCCAAATAGCGACGTGAAAAAAGTGAAAGTAATATTTCACTCATTCCTTAATACAATATCACGAAAATTAGATTTTTCAATGTAGAATTATTTTCGTAATTTATATAAGTAAGAAGGTGGACTTTATAAAGTTTTTTAAAAAAACAAGTAAACCCTATAAAAAAGAAAAAACAAATAGTACATGTTCAATAAGTAAGCACATAACATCAAATATAAACAGGATTAGAAATGAATTTGACAGCTGTGAGGATTTGGTAATAAGCTATTATGAATTAGAACATTTGAAATGTGCTTTTTTATATTTTAAATGTATGACAGATAAAAGCTCAATAAACACTTTTTCATTAGAGCTGAAACATCAATCGGCAAGATTTAATAAATTTAAAAACATTGAAGAACTAGTTGCCTCTTTATCAGGGATACGGCCTTTTAATAAAGATTCAGACTTTGAAAACCTTTTATATGAATTGATGACCGGGAATACAGTGATATTAATTAATGGGTATGAAGAGTACTACTCAATTGCTACAAAAAGTGACAAAGAAAGAGCTATTGAAGAACCTTCATCTCAAACTACAATAAGAGGACCCAAAGAGGGATTTACTGAAAATATTAGCAACAACAAATATCTAATTAAAAAGAGAATATACAACAAAAATTTAATAATTGAAAACCTGAACATAGGTAGCATAACCAAAACTCAAGTATGTCTTATGTATATTGTTAATATTGCTAAAGAGGAAATTGTTGAGGAGTTAAGGAGGAGGCTCAAAAAGATAGAATTAGATAGTGTTTTAGATGGAGGATACATTGAGGAATTAATTAAGGACGATCCTTATTCAATATTTCCTACTTTTTTAAGCACTGAAAAGCCCGATGCAGTCACTGCATCATTACTTGAAGGAAAGATAGCAATTCTGATAGATGGAACTCCTTTTGCACTAACAGCGCCAGCTATTATGCTAGAATTTCTTCATGCCAGTGAGGATCATTACCATCACTTTATTATTTCATCATTAATGAGGCTTACAAGGTTTGTAGCTTTGCTACTTACTCTTTTTGTACCTTCCGGGTTTATTGCAATAACTACTTTCCATCCTGAAATAATACCTACCACTTTGCTTGTGCGCTTTGCAGAACAAAGAGAGGGTGTGCCTTTACCAACCTTTTTTGAAGCACTTATAATGGAGTTTACATTTGAGATATTGAGGGAAGCTGGTATAAGGATGCCAAGGGCTATCGGACCAGCTATATCAATTGTTGGGGCTTTAGTTATAGGACAGGCGGCGGTGGATGCCGGATTAATATCAGCGGCAATGGTTATTGTTGTTTCCGTTACGGCTATATGCAGTTTTGCCATACCAAACTATGAAATGTCAAATGCTATAAGAGCATTGAGGTTTGCATTAATGCCTTTTGCAGCAGTTTTAGGACTGTATGGGGTGTTTATGGGTGCAATTATTATTTTACTTCATTTATGTAAAATAAAATCTATATCGGTTCCATACCTTACACCTATTGCACCGTGGATAAAAGGTCAAAATAAAGATACTATATTAAAATTTCCAATATGGAAAATGAAATACAGACCTGTTGCTACAAGCGGGAGTATGTCTGTGCGTAATAATGGGGAAAGAATTGCAAAAAAAGATTACAAGAATAAACAGGAGTTTAGGTGATTAATATGATAAAAAGATTATGCAGTGTTTTAATTCTGGTAACCATTGTTATTGTAAGCCTTACAGGTTGCTGGAGTGGCAAGGAAATAGATACTTTGGCTATCGCTGTGTGTACAGGAATTGATAAAGTAGAAGGCGGATATGTGTTGACTCAGCAGGTTATAGACCCGAAATCGGTTACTGCGGAAAGTAGACTTGAATCTCCTGTTATAGTTTATTCGGATTTTGGAAGGGATTTATTTGAGATCAAGAGAAAACTGACTAACCAGAGTCCAAGAAAAGTTTACAGTTCTCATTTACGAATGGTGGTTTTAGGCGAGGATATTGCAAAGTCAGGAATCAGGGATATAATTGATTTTTTTTCCCGGGGACATGAGTTTAGGACAGATTTCTATTTTGTTATAGCAAAGGGGACAACAGCCCAAAATTTATTAGGTGTTTTGACTCCGTTAGAAACTATACCTGGAATTGAGTTATATGATTCACTTGATACATCACAGAAAAACTGGGCTTCTGTAAAAAAAACAAGAATAATTGAACTGATTAACAGTATAGATCAAGAAGGCATAAATCCTGTTATTACAGGACTGGAGTTGATTGAGAGAACTGAAAATGTAAGTTCTACTTGGGATCTTAGTAAAGCCGTCCAAATAAAAAATCTTAAATATAATGATCTGGGTGCTTTTAAAGACGATAAGCTTGTTGGTTGGCTCAGTGAAGAAGAAAGCAAAGGATATAATTATATTGTTGGCAATGTAAAAAGTACTGTAGAGCATGTACACTATGATAAAAACGTAAAGATTGCCTTGGAAATTATAAAAGCTTCTTCAGCCATAAAAGTTTTTATGGATAAAGATGAACCAGTGATAGAAGTAACAATAAAAACACTTCAGGATGTGGAAACAGTAGAAGGTCAATTTGATGCAGCAGATACTGGGAACAAAGAAATAATAAATAAACTGTCTGAAGATTCTATAAAACAGATATGCAATAAATCTATACAAAGAGCTCAGAATGAATTGAAATCTGATATTTTTGGATTTGGTGAGGCAATTCACAGGCAATATCCTAAACTTTGGGATAAAATTAAGCATGATTGGAATAACTATTTTCAAAAAGTAAAGGTCAATATAAAAGTTAATGCAAAATTAAGAAATCTGGGGCAAATACAAAAAACATTGTTTATGGAGGAAGAGGAATAAGTGCTATGTTTGGGACTTTTTGCATTGTTACAGGATTGGTAGGCAGTTTTTTGTTTGCATTGATAGAAACACCCAAAATGTTAAAACTGAAGCTATATAGGGAGCTTGTTGTTTTTTTGGTTTTATTAGCATCAGGGACTTTCATAATGATAATGAATACACTAGAAATAGAAATACCAAATCCATCGGATTTTATTGCATGGTTATATTCGCCATTAAAGGGATTTATGAAAGAATTTTACAGGTAGGTAGACATTTCAAAAAGGAGAAGTTAATGAATACAATAAAGATTACAGACCATCAACTATTTTCTTTGTCAGCTTGCACAGCGATTGGTGGCTCAGTTCTTGTGATAGCATCAACCATGGTTGGTGTAGCAAACCAGGATGCTTGGATTGGAGCTCTGCTAGCACCGTTATTTGGCTTGTCTATATTATGGATATATTGGTATTTAGGAAGTCAATACCCTGAAGCAACTTTTATAGGGTTAATAAAAAATGTATTTGGAAAATGGATTGGAACTTTTGTTGCACTAACCTATATATTTCAATGGTTCAACCTGTCTTTTCATATACCTTGGTACATAGGAAATCATATGACAACTTACGTTATACCTGAGACTCCTGAATATGCAATAAATTTATTGTTTGTTATAGCTATTGTAGTTGCAGTGTTATATGGAATAGAAGCATTAGCGCGGTTTTCAGAAATAGCAATATATTTCACGTTTATTTTATTTTTTTTAGCCATACTCCTTGTTTCTCCTAATGCTTCAATAAATAATATTTTTCCGGTACTGGAAAATGGAATAGTACCACCACTAAAAAGTTCTGCCCTATTGTTATGTTTTACTGCGTATTCATGTATATTGGTTCTTATGATATATCCGGTTAATGTGCAAAACATTAAAAATGCAAGAAGGCAGTTTTTTAAAGGATATTTATTGTGTAGTTCTATGGGTTTTGCTTCAGTTATTATGTGCATACTGGTATTAGGAAGTAAAGTTACTGCAAAATACCAGCATCCATTCTATTTGCTTGTCAAAGAAATAAATGTTGGTACTATATTTACAAGGGTAGAGTTTGTTGCTGCTATTACATGGTTAGTAACCCAATTCGTGCTAGGTACATTGTTTTTCTATGCTTTTATTACCGGTATTTCTGAAGTGTTAGGGTTAAAAGAACATAAAAGGATTGTTATTCCTTTTGGGGTTGCGGTATTAGCGCTTTCTGAAGTAGTGTTCCCGAATTATCCCTATCAGATAGACTGGGTGAAAATGGTGTGGATACCTTATGCTACAACACATGGTTTGATTATACCTGTTTTGTTACTCATAACATTACTGATAAAAAAGAAACTTTTTAAAAAGATTTAGTTTCTAAAAAGATTTAGTTTTGAACAAATTTATGCAGAAGCTATAATAGGGTCAAACCTTTTATTGCCCATTACGGTTATCACTGACTTTCTTACTTAGAAGTGCAAGCTCCTGGGTCAGCCGGGTTATTTTTTCAGACTGCTTTGACACTGTAATGGTAGTATTAAGGCTGTAAATAATGAGATATACAAGACCGATCAGAAAGAGTAATGACGGAGGATTTTTTATATCCAGCCATTTTGCAAAGGTATTTATAAATGCAGGTGTACTTGACAATACAATGAGTATAATGCTCATCGCTATCCACAGAAGGGAATACTGTTCCTGTAGCTTATTTTTCCGTACCAGCTCTATTACGATTAAAAGGAAAAAGATGCTGAATATCCTTGAAATCCAATAAACATTTAAAATCAAATAAAACACCTCGCTATTCTTCGGTAGATTTTAACGAACCTATCAGGAGGGAAAGGCTTACCTTAATCATGTAGTATACTGAACGCAAAGCTGTTATGGAAGATTTTCCGCCCTGACGTTCCTGCATTTGTACAGGAAGCTCAACAATTGTAAACTTCTTTTTTTTTAATTTAACAAGAACATCAACTTCGGGATAGTCTGTAGGGTAGTAGTCGGCAAAATAGGCTATAACCTTTTTATTGACTGCCCTGAATCCTGAGGTTGTGTCCTTGAATTTCTGATTTGTCAGAAAGCTTACGAGAATCGAGAAAAAAACCATACCTGCTCTGCGGATTAAAGAAGATCTGTAGTTTGTTTTGCTTATATACCGGGAACCGACAACAACATCTGCCATATTGTTTTTTAATGGCTCAAGCAGGTTGTTTATGTAAAAAGGATCATGCTGTCCGTCTGCGTCTACCTGAACAGCTATGTCGTAACCGTTATTTCGGGCATAAAGATAACCAGTTTGCATTGCACCTCCGATTCCTAAGTTGTAGGGAAGAGATATTACATCTGCTCCTGCATTTGAGGCTTCAAGGGATGTATTATCCTTTGAACCGTCATTTACAACCAGTATGTTGGCTTCGGGGACATTGCTATTAATGCGTTGTACAACTCCTGAGATTGTACGTTCTTCATTGTACGCAGGAATGATTATAAGTGTTTTCATAAGATTACCTCCAAATAATATCTACCATATATATTTTGTATTGAAAGTGCATATTTTATAATAAGAATTTTAAATTTTAATAAGAATTAGATTTTTTACAGATATGGCTAAAAATTTAAAGTAATATTTCAGCTATTGCCAAGTATCTTGGGTTGCCATGATAAAAATGTATGTTATAATGATGAAAGAATAAAATGCAGGATTAAGATTGGGAGGTTGCAAAATGAAATTCACTAAAATGCATGGACTTGGAAATGATTATATATACGTGAATTGCTTTGAAGAAACCGTCAATGATCCTTCAGAAACTGCCAGATTTATAAGTGACCGGCATTTTGGAATCGGATCGGATGGACTGGTGCTTATAATGCCTTCTGATAAGGCTGACTTCAGAATGCGAATATTCAATGCAGACGGTTCTGAAGCCGAAATGTGCGGAAATGGCATTAGATGTGTAGGGAAATTTGTCTATGATAACCGGCTTACACAGAATGAGACTGTTAATATTGAAACTACGTCGGGAATAAAGGTTTTGCAAATGACAATAAAGGAAAGCAAGGTTGAACTGGTCAGAGTGGATATGGGAGAGCCCATTTTAGAGCCGTCAATAATTCCTGTAATAAGCGACAAGGCGATTTTTAAGTCTGAACCGATTAATATTGGAGATAAAACTTTTAAAGTAACATGTGTTTCCATGGGAAATCCCCATGCGATAACTTATGTTGATGATGTACAGAAGTTTCCGCTTGAGACAATAGGTCCTCAGATGGAAGCACACAGCCTTTTCCCAAGGAGGGTAAATGCTGAATTTGTAGAAGTGATTGACACAAACACCTTAAAAATGAGAGTATGGGAAAGAGGTTCGGGTGAGACATTGGCATGTGGTACAGGAGCATGTGCTGTTCTTGTGTCATCGGTTCTTAATGAACTAAGTGAGAGAAAAGCCACTGTCAAATTAACCGGAGGGGACCTTGTAATAGAATGGAATGAGAAGGATAACCATGTGTATATGACGGGGTCTGCTACAAAAGTATTTGATGGTGAGATATATTTATAAAAGTAACAAAAAGATTTACTTAAATGAAAGGAAGATAATACTATGGCAACCATTAATGAGAACTATTTAAAGCTTCAAGGCAGTTATTTATTTGCGGAAATAGCACGCAGAGTGAAGAAATACAAAGAAGAGAATCCGAATTCAAAAGTCATAAGGCTGGGAATCGGAGATGTAACAAGACCTCTTGCCCCTAAAGTTATAGAATCATTGCACAATGCTGTAGATGAAATGTCAAAAGCCGAGACTTTCAGAGGTTATGGCCCTGAGCAGGGGTATGATTTCCTCGCACAAAAGATTGCTGAAAACGATTATGCGTCAAGAGGTGTAAAGCTTGATGCAGATGAGATATTTATAAGTGATGGAGCTAAAAGTGATACCGCAAATATACAGGAAATATTTGGACTGGATAATTTGTTTGCAGTTACAGATCCTGTATACCCTGTTTATGTAGACAGTAATGTAATGGCTGGACGCACAGGGGAATTCGATGGCAAAGGTCGTTTTGAAAGGATTACATACCTTTCTTGTAATGCAGAAAACAATTTTACACCTGAGTTACCGAAAAACAAAGTGGATCTTATATATCTATGTTTCCCGAACAACCCCACAGGTATGACCATATCAAAGGATGAGCTGAAAAAGTGGGTGGATTATGCCAAAACCAATAAGGCAATTATTTTGTATGACTCAGCCTATGAGGCTTTTATAAGAGAAGAAGGAGTACCCCACAGTATATATGAAGTTGAAGGGGCAAAAGAAGTTGCAATAGAATTCAGAAGTTTTTCAAAAACAGCAGGGTTTACAGGGACAAGGTGTGCGTATACGGTTGTTCCGAAGGAGGTTATTGCCTATACTTCAAAAGGCGAAGCGCATCAACTGAACAAGCTTTGGAACAGAAGGCAAACTACAAAATTTAACGGCGTTTCCTATATAATTCAGCAGGGAGCTACGGCTGTGTATACTCCTGAAGGACAGAAGCAGATAAAAGATACTATAGATTATTATATGGACAATGCCAAAATAATCAAAGAGGGTCTTGAGAGTTTAAATATTAAAGTGTTTGGCGGAGTTAACGCCCCATATATATGGCTTAAGACACCGAATAGCCTTAGCTCTTGGGAGTTCTTCGACAAATTGCTTGGAGAGGCCAATATAGTAGGTACACCCGGTTCTGGATTTGGTCCGAGCGGTGAAGGCTACTTCAGACTAACTGCTTTCGGAAGCAGGGAAAGCACTGAGGAAGCTATCGAAAGATTCAAGACAAAGCTTAAATTATAAGTCAAGTGGAAGTAATATTCATTTATTTTATAGTATTACGAAAATTAAATTTTTGAACGTACAATCATTTTTGTGATTAATGTAGATTTATTTTTGTTATATATTGTGATATGTATAGAAATCTTAAAAACAGGCAGGGCCAACATGATAAATGAAATAGCTTGTAGACCTGCCTGTTTTAATATTATAGTGGATTATAAAGAAACTTTTTCTTGTAGCAGGCTTTATTTTGGAGGTTTTTATGTCGCAATTAATCGAAAAGCTTTTCTATAGCAAAAATGCAGGTGTTTTTATACAGTTTTTGAGATATACCATTGTCGGTGGAATTGCAACAGCGTTTGATGTATCTGTTTACAGTTTTTTGATTTATGTTTTTGATATAAATCCTCTTATTGCCAACACATTTTCCTTTACCTGTGGTCTTTTCATAAACTACTTTTTAAGTAGAAGATGGGTATTTAACAGGTCTTTTCAGAGTTTTAAAAAAGATTTTGCACTTTTTGCGATAATAGGTGTTTTGGGTCTAGGGCTGAGTAATCTGATTCTTTTTATATTAATTGATAATGAAGTGTTGTCTCTATTATTATCTGGCGCTGGTGACGACACGATAGAATTTGCAGCGAAGATTGTTGCAACTTTTATTGTTTTGTTCTGGAATTTTTTTGTAAGGAAAATAATTCTTAAAGTACATTAATGACGAAAATGAATCTACATTAAAAAAATAGCTTTAGATTTATGTACATGAAAAAATGTTATAAAACATATACTAAACTCATTATAATTAAGGGATGCCTAAGGAAATTGAAGCGCTATGCAAAACTCTTATTGCGTTCAATATAAATAGTGAGTTGGTGAAATATGAATTTTAGAAGTGGGATTTTTTTTATGTGCGCAGTTCTCTCAATTATTTTGTTTTTTGACGGCATTTTTATGCTAAATAGTATAAACAGTGAAAATAAAAGTGAGCCCCAGAGAAATTATAATCCTGTGAAAATAGAAAACATAATTAACGATCAGGATACAGGAATTGAAGACACAGTAAAACAAAAGGAAGCAAAGAGCATAAACCTTCTTGTTCTGGGTCTTGATGAGGAGGAAATCCGGTCTGATGTTATTGCGCTGTTGAATTATAATCCTGACGAAGGGAAATTGAATATGCTGTCTATAGCAAGAGACACAAGGATTAGTGAAAAGAATAGATTTATGAAGATAAATGCTCTTATTGGAAATGGAGGAGAAAAGAAGGTAATTGATAAAGTTGAAGAAATAACAGATCTGAATGTTGATTACTATTTGACATTAAACTTTAAGGGTTTTAAGAAAATTATCGATATTCTTGGTGGAGTAGAAATTGAAGTTCCTATTGATATGAATTATGATGACCCTGTACAGAATCTTCATATAAACCTTAAGAAAGGAAAGCAGATTTTAGATGGGGAGAAGGCGGAACAGTTTGTAAGATACAGGAAAGGAAACCAGAACGGACAGGGATATAAAGATGGAGATATAGGAAGAATAGAGGCTCAGCAGATGTTTGTCAAAGAATTCATCAGACAAAAACTGAAATTGAAATATATATTGAAGGCAGACAGCATTTTTTACACTATAAAGAAAAATATGAGGACGAACATAGAAATCAAGGATATGAATAATATTTTAAATAGCATAAAGAATTTGGACACTAAAGAATTAAAAACCTATACCCTGCCAGGGGACTCTTTATATATTGATAATCAGTGGTATTATGTATACAACAGAGGACAAACAATCGACTTGATAAAAAATAATTTTTGACCGCGGTGAGCAATGCTACGTTAGTGGCAAAGAGTCCATAAATACTGTGGGAAAGTTGAGATATTAATAATAATAGAGTTTTAAGGCTTAAGAACTAGTTGTTTTTGATATGTATTTCTCATGACTTGAGACAAAATAGATGATATAATAATTTTATTATGTTTTTAGGCGTATATAAGACATTTATACTACAAAAATTTGCATAATTTTTAGAAAAGTGTTGCTTTGGGAAAGTGCTACTAAGAAATGGTGAAAATATAACCGTTGCAAGAAAAGGAAAAGTAAGCTGAAATTTAGAAATCAGGGGGTTTTTGTTTAATGGATCCTATTACACATGGAGTCATAGGTCTGGCAGTTTCAAAGCTAACAGGTAATGAAATATCTTTCTCAGATGCGGCAACAATGAGTATAGTTGTGGGGTCGGTATTTCCGGATATTGACATAGTATGCCAGAAGTGGGGTGATTACGCTTATTTGAAAAACCACAGAGGAGTGACACATTCAATAATAGGTCTTGGTATTTCATCTGTAATCATAGGACTTTTTTTAAAACTGCTTTATGCTGATGCAGGCATATACAGTTTAATTTTTTGGGCACTTTTAGGAGGCATTTCCCATTTGTTTTTTGACATATTTAACTCGTATGGCGCAAAAGTATTATGGCCTCTATCAAAAAGGAAATATTCTTTAGGACTTATTGTTGCTTTTGATCCGGTGTTTACCGGTACTCTTATAGGCTATTTATTCTTATCAGGCACAAATTCGTATGTTTTTTTGAGTATATTTGTTTTATACCTTTTATTAAGGGTAATAATGCGGCTGTTAGTTTCCAAGGAACTTCACAAAAGGTTTGGAGAGACAAGCCGTAAGATAAGCTTGCTACCGTCATTGACAGGCATGTTAAGATGGCATTTTGTGCTGGAAGAAGATGACTGCAATATTGTTGGCGAGAAGAATGTATTTAAAAGCAATATAACTATTTTTCAAAGGCTTAACAAGATTCAGGACGATATTCTAGACAAGGTTTTAATATCACATGTTGGCAAGTTCTTCATGGAATTTACGCCCATGCTTCACGTTATTTGCGAGAGTGCAGGAGGAATAACAAGGTATGTTTTTATAGATATGAGGTATTACACCAAGAAAGATTTCCTTCATCATGCAGTGATTGAAATGGATGAAAACGATAATATAATAAATGCGAGTTTTAATCCTTACTCTATCAACAGAATAAGTGCTATACCCGATCCATCAGTTAAATCCGGTACTTTGTTTTCAAGAATTGTAGGTATGTGAGAAGTTACACGGATGTTTGAATACGGCAGATGTATATATTATAATATAATATTATAAATGCATACACGCTGCGGTAAGTTGCGGGTGCGAATTTTGAAAGAGTACAGTGAATTAGACGGGGAGTGCTTTAGTTGAACAAGGTAGGATTTACCACCAGTATACCAGTTGAGATAGTGTTTGCAGCAGGTTTTACACCTGTTGATTTGAACAATGTTTTTATTACAGACAAAAATCCTGAAAGGCTTTTGGAAAAAGCTGAAAGTGCAGGTTTCCCAAGAAGTACCTGTGCATGGATAAAAGGTATATATTCTTCTGTTTTAAAATCAGGAGATATTCATACAGTTATAGGGGTTGTTGAGGGCGACTGTTCAAATGCCAAAGCCCTGATTGAGGTCTTCGATATGCATAATATACAATGTATGCCGTTTTCTTATCCAGCTTCCCGCGAGTATGATAAGCTTAAAAATGAAATGTTGAATTTGTGCAATTATTTTAATATAAGACTGGAAGATTGTACTGAAGTAAAAAAGAAATTGGACATTATAAGAAACAGGCTTGCATATCTTGATGAGCTTACGTGGAAGCAAAACAAGGTTGACAGCTTCGAAAACCATATATGGCAGGTATCGAGCAGCGATTTTAATGGAGATTTCAATTTGTTCAGTGATGAATTGGATAATTTTTTAAATGAAGCTGAAAAGAGACAACCCCAAAGCGAAAAGATAAGATTGGGATATATAGGTGTACCGCCTATAAACGGAGATTTATACGAATTTACAGGGTTGCAGGGGGCAAGGATTGTCTATAATGAGGTTCAACGCCAGTTTACAATGGCTGACGGAATCGGGTATGAAGATATTGTTGAAGTCTATAGAATGTTTACTTACCCCTACCCCCTTGAAGGCAGGCTCAAAGACATTAAAAATGAAATCTCAAAGAGGAATATACAAGGGATCATACACTACACTCAGGCATTTTGTTTCCGAGCCATTGAGGACATCATTATAAGGAAGGAATTAGATGTTCCTGTTTTGACGCTTGAAGGTGACAGACCGGGGAATCTGGATCAGAGAACAAAACTCAGAATAGAATCTTTTATTGATATGCTTATTTAATTTTATAAAGGCATAGGATTATTCGTATTTTGGAAAAAGGGTGAGCCATGAGAATATTGGGAATAGACCTAGGAAGCAGGTCTGTTAAACTTGTGATTTTTGAAGACAGCAATATGGTATCGTGCAAAGTTGTTGATACCGCAGTTTTTTACAGGGATTTCTGCTCAAACGTAAATAGCAGGATCAATATCCATTTTGAGATGCTCGGAATGGAGAGTTTTGACAGGATAGTCAGCACAGGATACGGACGCAATAATGTCAACGTTGAGCGTGCAGAGGTTATTCTTGAACTCAAAGCACATGTCTATGGTGCGATTTTTCAAACAGGACTTAAGGATTTTACGCTTTTGGATATTGGCGGTCAGGACAGCAAGGTCATATCCGTAAAAAACGGCAGAATGGTTGATATGATTCTGAACGACAAGTGTGCGGCGTCTTGTGGCAGATATCTTGAGAATATGGCAACGGTTCTTGGTATAAGCCTTGACGAGTTAACCCGTTATTATGAAAACCCTATCGAGTTAAATTCCACCTGTGCGGTATTCGGAGAATCTGAGCTTATAGGAAAAGTTTCTGAGGGGAATACGATAGAAAGCCTTGCGGCAGGAGTCAATTATTCATTATTTAAAAGAATTAAGCCCCAGGTGGAAAGGTTTCCGGCTGAAAGCATAGTAATTACAGGAGGAGTAGCTCAAAACCAGGCGCTTGTAAAGTTTATTGAATCTGGCATGGATTTTGATAAGGTTACAGTACCTGAGAATCCCCAGTTGAATGGTGCAATTGGATGCTGTTTTTACAGCTCGTTGAAAGAACAAGCAAAGGGAGATAAATAGTATAAAATTAATTGAATTTGCCAAGTCAGTTTATATATTGGTATACTGATATAGGTTGAAGTTAAAGTTAAAATTGAAGTAGAAGTTATAGTAGAAATTATAGTAGAAGTTAAAGTTAAGTTAAAATTGAAGTTAAAATTAAACTGTCTGTTGGGAGGATATTATGAGAAAAGCAGTTGTATTACTTTCAGGAGGTCTTGATAGCACTACATGTTTGTCTGTTGCAATAAGAGATGGTTATGACGTATATCCATTATCTTTTGATTATGGGCAGAGACATAATAAAGAACTTCAAAGCGCAAAGAATATAGTGAAATATTATAAATTGAAAAATCATGAAACAGTTAAAATAGGAAATATAGGAGGCAGTGCATTAACCGATATGAACATTGATGTTCCGGAATATAAAGGACTCCCCAACATACCTGTTACATATGTTCCTGCACGCAATATCATATTTTTAAGCTACGCAGCAGGCTATGCCGAGACAATAAATGCCCAAGCCATATACATTGGTGTTAATTCTATCGATTACAGTGGGTACCCCGATTGTAGGCCAGAATTTGTTCAGGCATTTGAAAAAGTATTGAAAGTTGGTACAAAAAGCGGAGTGAACGGAAAACCTGCAAAGATTGCAACTCCCCTTATGGAGCTTACGAAAGCAGAAATAATAAAACTGGCATGTGATAACAATGCACCTCTTCATCTTACAACCAGCTGTTATAAAGGGGAGGATGACGCCTGTGGAGTTTGCGACAGCTGTGTTTTGAGGCTGAAAGGATTTAGAGAAGCAGGCATTGTTGATCCTATTAAGTACATTAATGAATGAGTGAAATGTAAAATGTTTATTGCAAAATATATAATAGTGTAAGTTATATTTTTATCATTCATAAGAAAGGATAAATTTCATGAAGATTGGCAAAGTGAGTATAACCAAGGTTTTTACATTTGACAGTGCCCATCATTTGAACAACTATAACGGAAAATGTAAAAACCTGCATGGGCATACCTATAAGCTTGAGGTTACTGTAAAAGGTGTTCCGGATGAGAATGGTCTTGTAGTGGATTTCCATGATTTAAAGGATATTGTTGAAGACGAAGTGTTATCTGGAATAGACCATAAATATCTGAATGATATATTCGACTTTAATCCTACATGTGAAATGTTGGGCTTATGGATATGGGAAGAAGTGAAGAAGCGGATAGCACAAATCGGATGCAGTTTAGAGAAGATTGTACTGTGGGAGACTCCGACAAGCTATATAACTATAGATAAGGAAGACATGAAGTGATAAGCTGTACGGTGAAGATTTGAGGGATGCAGATATGAAAGTGAATGAAATATTCTTAAGTATACAGGGAGAGAGTTTGTCTTCAGGATTTCCAACGGTTTTTGTGAGGTTCACAGGATGTAATTTAAGGTGCAGTTATTGTGATACTATTTATGCATATGAGGACGGAAAAGAAAGGACCCCTTCAGAAGTTTTTGATCAAATACGCAAGTACTTCTATAAAAGAGTGTGCTTGACTGGAGGAGAACCCCTTCTTCAAAGAGATATAAGAGTACTACTGAAATTGTTAAATGATTATACAGTTACAATAGAAACAAACGGGTCAATTGATTTAAGACAGATTGAAATGAAAAATTGCAGACATTCGTTTGTTATGGACATGAAGACCCCTTCTTCGAATTGTTCAGATAAAATGTTGCCGGGTAATTTTGATGTGCTCAAGGACAGGGATGAAATCAAGTTTGTGATAGGGGATATTGATGACTATAATTGGTCTAAGGATGTTATTCAGAGATACTATAAAAAAGGTATTATAACCTTTTCGCCGATATTCGGAAAAATGGATTACAAGGATATAATAAAAAAGATACTGGATGATAAGCTTGATGTAAGGTTCCAGTTGCAACTTCACAAGATAATCTGGGGACCTTGTCAAATGGGAGTATAATTGATATGTATGATTGGGAAGAACTAATAAAAGCATGTACAGTTTGCAAAAGGTGCGGTTTGGCTAATACAAGAACCAACATTGTCATGGGTCGCGGCAATAAAGATGCCAAGTTGATGCTTATTGGCGAAGGACCTGGTGAACAGGAGGATCTGCAAGGCGTAGCGTTTGTGGGGGCAGCTGGTAAGCTCCTGGATTTGTTATTAAAGGCAATGATGATTAAGGACGACCAGTACTATATAGCAAATATAGTAAAATGCAGACCTCCCGGCAATCGTGCGCCAACTGATGGCGAGGCAGAAAAGTGCCTTCCTCTTTTAAGGAACCAGGTTTATCTTATAAAGCCTAAAATAATAGTGTGTCTTGGTGCTGTTGCTATGAAATATATTGTAGATAGGGATGCCCGTATAACCAGAATAAGAGGTCAGTGGATTGAGAGAAAAGGTTATTGGATTATGCCGACTTTTCACCCTGCAGCACTATTAAGGGATGAATCTAAAAAGATTTTAATGTGGGAAGACTTTAAAAAGGTTAAGCAAAGGTTGGATAGCATATGTCAAAATCAGAGCAATTAATCGCTTTATATGAAAGCTACAAAAGAGAATTCGAAGACAAAGAAATTGTATTAGGAGATGGCAATCCCGATGGAGAGCTTCTATTAATAGGAGAAGCTCCGGGAAAGGACGAGGTATTGAAGGGAAGGCCTTTTGTAGGTATGGCCGGAAAGAACCTGTCTGAGTTTTTGGATGTTATAAAGCTTACAAGAGATGATATATATATAACTAATGCAATAAAGTTCAGGTTGTCAAAAGTAAATCCGGATACCGGGAGGATTTCCAACAGACCAGCGACAAGACAGGAAATAGAGCAAAATAGGGACTACTTATTAAAAGAGATTAGCATAATTGAGCCCAAATATATAATAACACTCGGGAATGTTCCTTTAAGAGCTGTTTACGGTGATTTCCATGCATCGATAGGTACAATGCATGGAGAGGTAAGACAGACTGAGATAGATAGCCGTATGTGTAATGTTTTTGCTCTTTATCATCCGGCAAGTGTGATATACAATGCATCACTGAAAACAGTTTATCAGGAAGATCTGAATAAATTGAACAGCATAATACGATGATTGAGCAAGGCAGCGTATAAATGCACATTATAGGGCATTGTTTATTAATAAGAAGGTAAAATGGCATATGTAACATTAATGAAACATTTTGTTTGTTTTTTTATCAAATTAACTCTTGACGTTGG
This sequence comes from uncultured Oscillospiraceae bacterium, assembly GCA_964409165.1. Taxonomy (GTDB): domain Bacteria; phylum Bacillota; class Clostridia; order Acetivibrionales; family Acetivibrionaceae; genus CAYPCH01. The sequence continues at coordinate 29,831 of CAYPCH010000035.1, forward strand.
GTTATATGCGGTGATATAATTTAAAAGCTGCCGCTTCTGAGAGACTGAAGTCGAATGAAGAAGAAAGCAAAAAATACCTGAAAAAAGGTGTTGACAAACAAAAGACAGCGTGGTAATATATAAAAGTCGCTCAGA
>CAYPCH010000036.1:0-29731 GCA_964409165.1 uncultured Oscillospiraceae bacterium
TTTTAGTTATTCCTTGTCATACTAAAAACAACTTCGGCTATGTTTTCACTTTAGCCTTATTTGTTCCAAATAGGCACGTGAAAAAGCCGAAGTATATTTTTAGTTATTCCTTGTCATACTAAAAACAACTTCGGCTATGTTTTCACTTTAGCCTTATTTGTTCCAAATAGGCACGTGAAAAAGCCGAAGTATATTTTTAGTTATTCCTTGTCATTCTAAAAACAACTTCGGCTATGTTTTCACTTTAGCCTTATTTGTTCCAAATAGGCACGTGAAAAAGCCGAAGTATATTTTTAGTTATTCCTTGTCATTCGGATAGTTTTCTCTTCTTTGATAATGAGTGTGCAAGAGTTCGTGCGCTTTATGACCTCCAGGTTCCCCAAAGAAGTCATCGTACAGCATTTTTACCTTCTCGTTCTCATGAGACTTTCTTATAGGCAAATCTCTGTCTTCTTCATAAATCGCTTTTGCTCTTTCAGCTCTCAAGTCAATCCAGCTTCTTACCTCTGAAGGCTGTATAGGCTGTCCTCCACCGTTTACACATCCACCCGGACATGCCATTATCTCAATAAAGTGGTAGTCTGCCTCACCAGCTTTAATTCTGTCAAGAAGTTTTCTTGCATTGCCCAAACCATGTGCAACTGCCGCTTTAAGTGAAAGGTCTCCAATCTCAATAGTAGCTTCCTTTATACCGTCAACGCCTCTAACCTGATTATATTCCAGATTTTCTACTGACTTACCGGTAAGAACTTCAGCTACTGTTCTCAATGCTGCCTCCATAACACCTCCGGTAGCACCGAATATAACAGCTGCCCCTGACGCTTCTCCCATAGGGTCATCAAAGCTCCTATCCGGAAGCTCCTTAAAGTCAATTCCTGCTTCTTTTATCATCTTTGCAAGCTCTCTCGTTGTCAAAACCACGTCAACATCAGGGTATCCTGTTGAAGAAAGTTCCGGTCTCTGAGCTTCAAATTTCTTTGCTGTGCATGGCATTATTGATACAACAAATACCTTTGCAGGGTCAATTCCCATCTTCTCTGCATAGTAGGATTTCAGTACTGCACCAAACATCTCATGCGGTGACTTGCAGCTTGACAAATTATCCAGGAATTCAGGATAATTATGTTCACAGAACTTAATCCAGCCAGGGCAACAGGATGTAATCAAAGGAAGCTTGCCTCCATTCTTAATCCTGTTTATAAGCTCAGTTCCTTCCTCCATAATGGTAAGGTCAGCTGCTGTATCTGTATCAAATACCTTATTAAAACCTAAGCGTCTCAAAGAAGCAACCATATTGCCTGTTACCCTTGAGCCTATAGGCATTCCAAACTCTTCACCGAGAGCAACCCTCACTGCAGGCGCAGTTTGAACCACAACATGAAGGTCAGGATTCGCAAGCGCATCCCATACCTTTTCAGTACCATCCTTTTCTCTTAGTGCCCCTACAGGACAGACATTGATACACTGTCCACACATTGTACATGGTACTTCATTTAGTGATTTATTAAACGCAGAAGAAACTATTGTGTTAAATCCTCTATCATTAGTGTCAATTACTGAAACAGTCTGAACATTTTTACACATGCTTACACAGCGTCTACACAATACGCATTTATTGGGGTCTCTTACAATTGAAGAGGAAAAGTTGTCCAGCGGAAAATTGGACGATTCACCTTCAAATCTTATATCCTGAATATTCAAGTCTTCAGCAAGCTTCTGAAGCTCACAGTTTCTGCTTCTTACACAAGTTAGACACTTCTTGTCATGGTTTGATAGTATAAGTTCAAGAGTTACTTTTCTTGCTTCTCTTACTGCCGGTGACTGGGTAAATATCTCAAGTCCCTCTGAAACAGGGTACACACAGGCAGCCTGAAGACTTCTAGCTCCTTTAATTTCAACAACACACATACGGCAAGCACCAATCTCATTTATATCCTTAAGAAAGCAAAGCGTTGGTATATCTATATTTGCATGCCTTGCAGCCTCTAACACGGTATAATTTTTTGGTACCTGTATCTTACGGGTATCTATCGTAATGTTAATCATTTCCATGTTTTCAACTCTCCTTTCCCTTTAAACATTCTTAAATATGGCTTTGAACGGACATTTTTCCATACATACGCCACATTTAATACATTTGTCTTGATCTATAACATAAGGCACTTTCTTTTCACCGCTTATTGCCCCAACAGGACACTGCTTTGCACAGATACCGCAACTCTTACATGCATCTGCATGAATAACGTACTGCATCATGGACTTACACACCCCTGCAGGACATTTCTTGTCCCTTACATGGGCAATATATTCATCTTTGAAATACTTTAGCGTGCTAAGCACAGGGTTTGGTGCCGTCTGACCCAGACCACACAGGGCTGATGCCTTAATATTCTTAGCCAGTATTTCAAGTTTCGCAATATCTCCTTCTTCTCCCTTGCCTCCTGTAATCCTTTCAAGGATTTCATACATCCTCTTGGTTCCAATACGGCATGGAGGACATTTTCCGCAAGATTCGTCCACAGTAAACTCAAGGAAAAATTTTGCTATATCAACCATACATGTATCTTCATCCATAACAATAAGCCCACCTGAGCCCATCATGGAGCCTAACTGGATTAGCGAATCGTAATCAATAGGTGTATCAATGAGGCTTGCAGGTATACATCCGCCTGAAGGTCCGCCAGTCTGAGCAGCTTTAAACTTCTTCCCGTTGGGAATACCTCCACCTATATCATATAAAACCTCTCTCAATGTTGTACCCATAGGAATTTCAACCAAACCGGTATTATTAATCTTACCGCCGACTGCAAATACTTTTGTACCTTTGCTTTTCTCTGTTCCTATACTTGAGAACCATTCGGCTCCTTTAAGGATAATTAAAGGAATGTTGGCAAAAGTCTCAACATTGTTGAGTATTGTCGGTCTCTGCCATAATCCTTTAACTGCCGGGAATGGTGGTCGTGGTCTCGGTTCTCCTCTTCTACCTTCAATTGAAGTCATAAGAGCTGTCTCCTCACCACATACAAAAGCTCCTGCCCCAAGTCTTATTTCAAGATCAAAGCTAAAATCTGTTCCAAAAATGTTTTTGCCCAGCAAACCATATTGTTTTGCCTGTTCAATTGCTATATTAAGTCTTCTGACAGCAATCGGATATTCAGCTCTTACATATACAAAACCCTGATTTGAACCTATAGCATATCCTGCTATTGCCATTGCTTCAATAAGAGTGTTCGGGTCTCCTTCCAGCACGCTTCTATCCATAAATGCACCTGGGTCACCTTCATCGGCATTACAACAGACATATTTCTGGTCATTGACCTGCTTGGCAGCAAACTCCCATTTGAGACCTGTGGGAAAGCCTCCGCCCCCTCTTCCTCTTAAGCCTGACTTCTTAATTGTCTCTATAACCTCTTCAGGTTTCATCTCCAATACAGCCTTTGCAAGTGCTTTATAGCCGTCATATGCAATATACTCGTCAATATTTTCAGGATTTATAACACCACAGTTTCTTAACGCAATCCTTAGTTGCCTTTTGAAAAAGTCAACATTTTCAAGGGAATTATCACCATCTTTCTGACCTCCACCCTGCAAAAGTCTCTTTACTATTCTTCCCTTTAAAAGATGCTCCTCAACAATTTCCTTTACATCTTCAACCTTAACCATTGTGTACATTGAACCTTCGGGATAAACAACAACTATGGGACCTTCAGCGCACAACCCGAAACATCCGGTCTTAACAACCTTAACTTCGTTTTGAAGATTATTTTTAGTAATCTGTGCATCAAGCTCTATAATTATTTTTTCCGATTTAGATGAAGTACAGCCCGTACCTCCGCAAACCAGAACATGTGCTCTATATAATTGCATTTATAACCCTCCTTTAAAAAAATAAATAAAATTTCGTACCTATCGAGGGTACTAAATTTTGCCTCTTTCATTCATTTCAAGAGACCTTAAAAAAATGTACAAATTATTATTTCTTGTCAACTTCACCAATTGTATAATCCAAGCATACTCTGCCGTTTACTATATGTTCAGCTACAATACGTGAAACTTTTTCCGCAGTCATATTTACGTATGTTACCTTGCTTCCATCCTTGTCGATTATTTCAACAACAGGCTCAAGTCTGCATACTCCTATACACCCTGTCATTGTAACACTCACATTATTGATTTTCCTTTTATTGAGTTCTTCAACAAACGCATTCATTACAGGTCTTGCACCAGCTGCTATACCACAAGTAGCCATACCTACAATTACTCTCATGCCGTTTTCGTTTTTCCTCAAGCTGATCTGCTCAAGAGTCTTTTTCCTTATCTCTTCTAATTCAGCTAATGATTTCATCAAGCACCCCTCCAAAAATATTCTTTATTCCCTCATTCAGATATCCACGAATCCATTCCAACACTTCAAATTCTGTTAAAGGAACAACCCCTAACTTCTGCCTTATTTCAAAAGTACTAAACCTGAAGCTTTCCTCCGTATTATATAATTCCATATCGTATTCGATTTCAGGGTCTGACACAAGAAGACTAACCATTGTATCCGCCACATCTCCCAAAGGAGGTCTGTCAATGTGGGATATTTTAAATCCGGCTTTTATACAGGTACCCTCATACTTTTTCGAGGTTATACTAAAATCCCCGGAAGACCTTTTTGTAGCAGACTCAAAAAGTGGTATACCAAGCCCCACCTTCCTTGTATTCCTTGAAGTGGTAAATGGACTTAAAACTTTCTTGACCAAACTCTCTTCCATGCCTTCACCATTGTCCGTAATCTCAATTCCAAGAAAGTCTTTCTTTTGGTCTGCGTATATTTTTATCTGTATTTCACCGGCCCTTGCAGAAATGGAATTCTGCACAATGTCCAGCAGATGTAATGATAAATCTCTCATTAGTCTTTGTACTTGTTAATTATTCCCTCTATCATATCAGGTGTAAGCCTACCGTACACATCGTCATTGATTGTGATAACAGGGGCTAAACCGCATGCACCTATACATCTGCATGCTTCCAGTGAAAACTTTTTGTCTTCGGTACACTCCCCAACATCTATCCCGAGCTTTCCTTTCAACTCATCCAATATAGAACCGGAACCTTTAACATAGCAAGCAGTCCCCATACAAACCTGAATTTTGTATTTTCCCTTCGGGTTTAGCGAAAACTGGGTATAAAAAGTCACAACGCCGTAAACTTCAGACAAAGATACCTCCAGCCCTTCAGAAATCATCTTCTGAACTTCCAAAGGCAAGTATCCATAAAGTTCTTGAGCCTCGTGCAATACGGGAATCAAGGCTCCCTTTGTGTTTTTGTACTTTTCGATTATTTCGGCCAGTTTCTGATCTCTAACATCAGTCCCACCGCAACAACAATTATTTGTGCTCATTTGTTCAAAAACCCCCTATCCAATACATTTAATAAATTTGTTAACAATTTAACAATATACACTCGTTAGCATTATAACAAATTTTTAAAATACATTCAATAAATTTAAAAAATATTTATTGGAAATGCAAATCAAAACAAATGCTTAAAAACGCTGATTTTCAAGCATTTGTGCAGCTCCGCTCTCAAAAAATTGCATATGTCGATTGTATACAATGTGCCAAACACTCCGAATACTTTTATAACTTTTTTTGAAAACCCCCGTTTCAGACTTGTTTACATGTATGTATGTCCAACAATACATTTTAGATAATAATCCTTTGCAAAAAAACATGCAATTTTACTTCTTAAAACTTTTGCTTTTTGTTCCCCTACTTATTTTCAGACTATCAATCATTAATATCTCAAAGTACTTATAAGACATTCTATGCTGAGCTCCTCAATCTCAATAGAATTTACCCTCTCAAGAATATCTCCAATAGTATGAGCATCGGAAGAACTTACAAACTTGAATTCTCTAAGCTGAGAATTCATCTTAATGTATTTCTCAAATTCACATGTTTTCGAAATTTCCAGATGTTTTATTCCCAGTTCTTCAGGAATACTACCCAGATTTGATATAATACTGTATGAGTCCCTGTCAATATGAGCAGGAATTAGAACCCCTCCCAGCGAACAAACACTGCTAAAAGCCTCCTCCAAACTAATACGTGAGGCTGTAAGAAGGAGCTGTTTCAAATGTCTTACAACATTATCCCCTTCATCCATTATGATCTGTTGCCCGAAAATCTCCTCCCTGTTTTCAAGAGGCGGAAGGGCTTTATACACCAGTTCCTGCATTTCTAAGGCTTTATCCAATCCTGGAAACAGGCACAAAACATGAACTTCCTCACCAGTTTCAAGTTCCATTCCAGGAACCGCTACAATGCCCCTCTTTTTTGCACAATTTAACACTGCCTCACAGTTTTCCACCGAATTATGGTCGGTCACAGCAATTATGTCAAGACCTTTAACAAAAGCCATATTTACTATGTTATTTGGTGTCATATCATTATCGGCACAAGGCGACAATACAGAATGAATATGCAGGTCATAAAATGCTTTCATAACAGCTTTCCGACTTTGCATGCTATTTGGTATGCCGTCATATCGGTGCTCAATATGGCAATACCTTCTTCTGCTGCTTTCTTTACAGATGCTTCTTCAACGCTTATATTCTCCGGAACAATAATACATGAGGTTTCTGTCAAAATTGCCACTGCAACAATATTTATGTGGGTGTGCACGGTAACCCATGCATCTGACTTATTTGCATGGGACATAACCCAGCTGAGCAAATCACATATATACATCCCGGTAATATCTTTATCCAATCCTTTGTCGCCTGTCAGAACCTTCATATCAAGGCACTCTGCTAACTCACCAACCTTCATTCTCATCATCCTTATCTTCAGGTAAATTATCTTCCTTATCCATAACCGGAGGCATCATTGCTTCGAGATCAACCATCTGAGATGCAAGATTTCTCACCTTCTCCCTGAGCTTAAATATACAGTCGGTTTCATTGGCATTACCACGAACGATATCTTCTGCAAGAGCTCTGCAGCTTGGTGCCCCACATGCTCCGCAGTCCAGTCCCGGCAAGTCCTTGTTTATCTTCTCAAGTATTTCAAGTTTTTTCATAGCAACTTCGAAATCTTCATCTAGCTTCATAACAGGTTTATATTCAAAACTTCCGGTCCAGACAAGATCAGCATATTTGTATCCCTGATCATCTTTTTTGATACCTTTATCTTTTTTAGCTTCTTTTTTAGCTTCATCAATAATCTTTTTTATTCTGGTTTTTGCAACATACAGGTTTTCAACTGTCAGCGGACCTCCAAGACATCCTCCCACGCAGGCCAATGCCTCAACAAAGTCTACATCCTCTAATTTGTCATTCTCAATTTGCTCAAGTATCGAAATAACATTGTGAATGCCATCAACAGCAAGAAACTTTTCCGTTCCGAGAGCAAGGCTCTCTCCCCCGGAGTTTGCCCATTTGATACCCTCAAAGCCTGAAAGTTCAAGTTCTTCAACATCCTCCAACTCACCCATATTATTTAAAACCTTCAAATAAATATCGGCAATAGATATTGCACCATCCACATATGACTTTTCCTTTTCATACGGTGCCTTAATGCTGGTTACCTTGGCTGCACAAGGCGTTATAAAGAAAACACCTATATCGCTTACCGGTATTTTTTCCTTTTTAGCTGTCTGGTCTTTTACAATCTTTGCTGCAAGCTCCATTGGCGATTCCAACTTTAATATATTATCAATCAGATTCGGAAACCTTACCTGTATAAGCCTCACAACCGCAGGGCATGCTGAAGAAATCAAAGGCTTTTCGAACCCATTCTTTTTCATAAGCTTTTTCGTCTCTGCAGTTATTATTTCAGCTGCCTTTGCAACCTCATAAATATCATCGAAGCCTGTCATTTTAAGAGCCGTCAGAAGGTGATTCCTTGACTTTGCCTTTTTAAACTGACCATAAAGGGACGGAGCCGGTATGGCTACCTTGTATCTAAATGAATGAATCATATCCAAAGGGTCTGTAATGGCTTTCTTTGCATGATATGGGCATACCCTGATACACTCTCCGCAGTCTATACATCTTTCCTTTATAATCCTTGCCTTACTCTTCCTGACTCTTATAGCTTCAGTAGGACACCGTTTTATACAATTGGTACAGCCCTTGCACTTACTCTCGTCAAGGGTAACCGAATGAAAGTACTCGCCCATAATATTCCCCCCAAACGTACACCACCGAGTTTTATATTCGCTTACCAAAACCCAAACCTTTAAGCGAAGCTCTTAGCCTCTATCTAATTCATATACACTGTAATTTCCACCAATGTACCTTTTCCTATCTCTGTTTTTATATCAAGCTTGTCAGCATATCTTTTAATATTAGGAAGTCCCATGCCGGCACCAAACCCCATCTCACGGATGTTATCGGTAGCAGTTGAATAACCTTCCTTCATAGCCAATTCCACGTCGGGTATACCCGGTCCTTCATCCTGTATCCGGATAAAAACCTTTTCCTTATCTATTTCCACCTCTGCACGACCTCCCCTGGCGTGGATAACAGCATTCATTTCAGCTTCATACATGGCAACAGCTGTTTTTTTAACCACCTGAGGACTTGCACCAAGCTGAATTAATACCTTTTTTGTACTGCTAGATGCCTCTCCGGCAGCAGAAAAATCATCTGCAGGTATAACAAAGTGCTGTCTTATTATACCTCCGCTCAATCCCAGACACCTCTTCCCACAAGGCCTGCATTATACAGTTTTCCGCATGCTATAAACATGGGGTGTCCTGTAGTTAAAATGGTTATGCCCTTTTCCTGTGCCAAGTCAATCATCTTCTCATCAGGTTTCTTCCCCCTGACAAAAACTATCGCCTTTATATCCATCATTTCAGCAGTCCTTATAACCTGAGGATTTACAAGTCCGGTAAGCAAAACAACACTTTCCTTCACATATGCCATAACATCACTCATCAGATCGGAACCACAAGCTGAACACACATCAATATCAAGGTTTCCATTTCCTGAGATTAATTCTGCCTCAAGAATATTTATAATTTCACTGATTTTCATTATTTACACCATAACCTTTCATTTGTAACAATTAAAATTCCCAAAGTTGGGGACGGTTCTCAGCTTTGAGCACCACTGTCCCACTTAAATAAATTATAGCACATCGTTACATCTTTAACAATGTATTGCAGTATAATGTTTAAACATATAAATCACTAAAATTATTGTATATTAAAATTGTAGCTACTCCTCATAGAAACAGCTTCCACCAATAAACTCACGTATTATGGAATTTGCAGGAATCTCTTTTGAATCTATTGGCAAGAAATTCTGCAAGAATTCTATAAGCCTTCTAGCCTCTGAGTACTCTTCATATGAACTGTCCACATCCTTTAAAAGAGGCTCTGCAAGTGTCTTTAAAACACCCAGTTCAAATATCAGAGAAGAGTTAAACATTATGTCCGCCTCCTCCTGGAAAGGAAAGATGTTTTTTTCCTCGCCTCTTCTGACAGACGGCCATCTTTTCATAGTATTTACAGCACTACAACCTCTGAACTGAAAATCCCTTACAATTCTTCTGATAATCCTGGTGTCGGTTGTGGGAATTCTATTATGGTCATCAATATTCATTGACGTAAGCGCACTGACATAAACCTTGAATTTGCTGTCCTTATGGATTGATGATGTAAGCTTTTCATTTAAGCCATGTATTCCTTCTACCACAAGAAGTTGGTCTTCATCTATCTTAAGTTCTCTGTAGAAATCTTCCCTACAACCTTTATGAAAGTTAAAAATAGGTATTCCGACTTCCTTTCCGGCAATCAACTCCGCCAAATGACTGTTAAACAGCATAATATCAATTGCATCTATCGACTCAAAATCATAGTCTCCGTTTTCATCCTTCGGCGTATGCTCCCTGTCTACAAAGTAATCGTCCAGAGATATGGTTGTTGGTCTTAAACCGTTTACTCTAAGCTGTATTGCCAATCTTTGGGCAAAAGTTGTCTTTCCTGATGAAGAAGGTCCGGCTATCAATACAATCTTCTTTTTATGCTTGTTAAAAGCTATCATATCCGCAATCTGCGCTATTTTCTTTTCATGAAGAGCCTCGGCTATTCTCATAAGTTCGCCTATATCTCCTTGTTTTACAATATCGTTTAGCGAACTTACATTTGCAACTCCCAGTATACGTCCCCAAGTTTTATACTCTTTAAAAATGTTAAAAAGCTTTTTTTGTTCTTTGTATTTAGGTATAATGTCAGGGTTTGTTATATCAGGGTACATCAAAATCAGACCGGGTTTACATAACTTCAGAGCAAATTTTTTCAGATAACCAGTGTCAGGAGCCATATATCCGTGGAAGTAATCCTCGTATCCATCACATTCATACATGGTTACATACGGCTTCTTCCTGTGTCCCACTGAATAGTATCTATCCATCCTTCCGGTTTTTTTGAAAATAACCTTTGCTTCTTCTATAGACATGACTTTTTTAATAAAAGGAATCTTACGCTTCACAAGCTCCTTCATACGTTCCTCAATCATAGCTACTTCTTCATCATTAAGTTCCGCATCCCCTTTTACCTCATAATATACGCCTTTACTTATTGAGTGGCTTATAACAACCTTTCGTTCAGGGAAAATATCCTGCACAGCTTTTATAAGTATAAAACATAAACTTCTTCGATATATCCTGAAGCCGTCACTATTCATCAAGTCGATAAACTCTACCTTGCAGTTGTCATATAAATGGTAGCTTAGTTCCTTTATATCATTGTTTACCTTTGCTGCAACAATAGCAGACTTGTAGTCCTTTTCATGATCCTTGCTCAGTTCAAATAAAGATATACCCTCTAAAACTTCCCTTTCCGTTTCATCAGGAAAGCTTACCTTGATTAAGTTTATGTTATGTTCTCTCATAGTAAACAACCTCATCTCAGACATATTTTCTTCGTATTGCAATATAAAATCTATTCTATGTTATTGCTGAAAACTCCTCTTTACAACTAAAAAATCAACTTTCTAAATTTTGAAAATAATGCTTCAGATTTAACCTCCGGATGAATTGACAGAAAACATGGCTATAATATAAAATAAAAAATGCTACTTGTTTATAGACTATTGAATGCGATAAAAATTTTACATTAAAAAATTTTAAAAAAATAGAATATGAGGTTAAAAAAATGCAAAACTTGAAAGATAAAATATTTACCGAAGTAGATCGCAGAAAAACCTTTGCTATAATATCCCACCCAGACGCAGGTAAAACAACCATGACAGAAAAGTTGCTGTTATATGGAGGTGCTATAAGGCTTGCCGGAACAGTCAAATCAAGGAAGTCAAACAAACATGCTGTTTCTGACTGGATGGAAATAGAAAAACAGAGAGGTATATCAGTTACATCAAGTGTTATGCAGTTTGAATACAATAATTACTGTATAAATATTCTTGATACACCGGGACACCAGGATTTTAGCGAAGACACCTACAGAACTCTTATGGCCGCCGATAGTGCTGTAATGCTTATAGACGGCGCAAAAGGTGTTGAAGAACAGACAATAAAGCTGTTTCATGTATGTAAAATGAGAGGTATACCTATTTTTACATTTGTAAACAAAATGGATAGGGCAACCAAAGACCCCTTTGAGCTTATGGAAGAAATTGAACATGTTTTGGGAATACAGTCCTACCCCATGAACTGGCCTATTGGAATTGATGGTGATTTTAAAGGAGTATATAACAGAAAACTTGCTCAGATAGAACTTTTCAGCGGTGGAAATCACGGACAAAGTACTGTTTCCTCATCAAAAGGAAGCGTTGATGATAAAATCTTTAGCGAACTTTTAGGAGAGCACTATCACAAAAGGCTTTGTGACGAAATAGAACTTCTTGATATGGCCGGTGACGAATTCAACAAAAAGAGAGTATTAAAGGGAGAATTGACTCCAATATTTTTTGGCAGTGCCATGACCAATTTTGGAGTACAACCGTTTTTGGAAGAATTTCTTGAACTTGCTCCGAAACCGGGAATAAAGAATTCCTCCGAAGGTGAAGTTGATCCCGATTCAGACAAGTTTACCGGTTTTATTTTTAAAATACAGGCTAACATGAACCCTGCCCACAGAGACAGAATAGCTTTTATCAGGATATGTTCCGGTTGCTTTAGACGGGGAATGGAGGTTTATCACGTTCAAGCAGAAAAGAAAATCAAGCTTTCTCAGCCTCAACAGTTTATGGCACAAGAACGAACCATCGTTGAAGAGGCTTATGCAGGTGATATAATTGGAGTTTTCGACCCCGGAATCTTTCATATAGGAGATACCGTAAGCGAAGGCAGCAACCAACTGAAGTTTGAGGACATACCTATTTTCCCCGCCGAATATTTTGCGAGGGTGACAGCTGCCGATACAATGAAACGCAAACAATTCATAAAAGGAATAAACCAGCTTTCAGAAGAGGGTGCTATACAGGTATTCAAACAAATAGACATAGGTGTCGAGGCATTGATAATAGGAACGGTTGGAGTTCTTCAATTTGAAGTGCTCGAATACAGACTGAAAAACGAATACGGCGTGGACTTGAGGATACAGCATCTTCCATACAGACATGCCCGATGGATAGACACAAAAAATATCGACCCAAGAAAGCTGACTCTTACCAGCTCAACAATGATTGCAGAAGACGAAAAGAGCAGATATGTTCTTTTATTTGAAAATGACTGGTCAATACGCTGGGCAGAAGAAAAAAATAGTACACTCAAGCTTTATGATATAGCAAAGAAGGCTTAATATAATTGGTTTTAAAACTGCTTGTGCATTTTAACATTACTGATTTCACTTATCTCTCACAATGTTAAAATGCACCGCCAATATTTGCTCCTACTTCTTCGAACACTATTTTTATCATTAGAAACTACTACAGAAGCCGTTCCAGACTTCTCCTGAAATCCTGTACAACAATCAACTCTTCAACCGAATCTATCTTAATGTCCAGCCTTTTTGCAACCGGTTCTAAAGTGTTTATTACATTTTGTCTTTGTACCAGGATAGTTTCAGGTAAACTTTTATTTTTTGCAAGCAGTTGAATAAAGCTTTTCCTAAATTCCTTCATATATTCTTTAAAATCTGAAGTCATAGACATGTCAAGCATCATTCCAGTTTCTGCGTCAGCAACAATAAATACCAAGGGGTAGTACGGTCTTCCTTCTTCTTTAACCACAGCTGGCGCATGAAAAAAATCAATTTCCCATATTCCTAACTTCCTTCTACTGCTATCTTTTATTCTTCTTAGTGCGAGTTCATCCACTTCTTCGTATATGATTTCATCCTCTTCCACATAAGCAAGATCAATATATTCGTCTTTCCATTCAACTTTTCCACCTGTTATATAAGGTACCCTGACCAAAATCTTTTCTTCATCATCAGGTATAACAGCACTTTTATTCTCAGCACACCTTTTTGCAACCTCAACTGTCTGTTCCAGTACATAAGTAAAGTATATAACCTCATCCCTGTCAAGATACCCAGGATAATAACCGGGTTTATAATTTCTAAAATAGGGCCACTGCTTCCTGCCTCTAAACTTAAGACCCAGATTCTTTATTATGTTGAGATCATTTCTGTCCAGTTCGTCCCTGTCTTCAAAATTTAAGGTTAGGCAGTTCTGTATAAACGATATATCTTCGTAAGGAATTGTTTGGAAAAGGGTATCCATATAAGATTTTAATCCTTTGTCACCTGTGTATATATTAAGTCCAAAAACCTCTTTTGCATTCCCCATTATACAACAGTAACCTATTTCATGTGTAATGATATTCTGAACACCATAAATATCAGTATCGTACATCCATTCCCAGCATGCTATTTCTTTATATTTTACAGCTGCCTCAAAAAGGCTTCTCCATTCTTCTAATGTAGCTTCTCTCTTTTTCAATTTCTGTTCCACCCTTTATTCTATTGAGTATTTAAACAAAATCCTTTGTTCCTAATGTACTATATCATATATTATAGACCCAAATAAACATTTTCTATAAAAAAATACAAGAAACTTTTCTATATTGAATGCGATATTAATTAATTTTGACCAACACTTTTGAATTTATGAATTTTTATAACCCTTACCGTAAATAATTATCATCATACACAATATATTACGGAACTTTTACAATACGAAAAGGAGAGTCTTATGTTTTCTTTAAAAACTAAAAAAAATGGAATTATACTAACCTTGATACTTATAATTGCATTGTTTATGGCAATTAATATATACTTGGTGTTAACACTTAATAATTACTATCTCCTCGGCAACATTGAAAAAGCCGACAATGATGATGTGAAATATATCAGAAGTGCTTGGACGCTGTTGGAAAAGGGAATTTTCACATACCATGATGTAAATACGCCAACTGTTTACATCATGCCGGGACATACCTTTGTATTGGCAGCATTTTCAGCCTTATTCGGCAAACATGGAGGAATTACTGCCTTTAGGCTCTTTCAGGTTATTCTTCAGGCCTTGGCATTAGTACTTGTCTTCCTCATAGGCAGGACAGCCTTTAATAGCAGAGTTGGACTTGCAGCAGCATTTTTGAATGCTTTATACCTTCCGGAAATGTTTGCAAGTGGTCTGTTACTTACAGAGATTGAATTTAAGTTTTTCTTCCTTTTGTTGGTATACATAACGTTCTTTGCAATCAGGAGAAAAAAGAAAATATATTATATATCCGGGGGCATAATATGGGGTATCGCCTGCCTGTTCAGACCTACAATTGTATTATATCCTGCCGTTGTATTTTTTGCCTGGCTGATATATAAATATAAGCTAAGAGAATTTATAAAATATACGCTCATAACTTCCGCAGTTTTTGCTGTTGTCTTATCACCTTGGTGGGTAAGGAATTTTGTGGTCTTTGACAGGTTTATCCCTCTTACTCTGTCATCGGGCAATCCTTTTCTTCAAGGTACATATATGAATTATGACCAGACAATTGATTATACTGAGTACACACCCGATAATGATGCAATAAAAACAAATGAAATAGAAATGAAAACAGGAATTTATAGATTCAAAACCTATATTAAAAAATATCCTTTAAAGTATATCTACTGGTACACTATAGGCAAAACATGGCATCTATGGAAACACCCTTTCTATTGGAAAACAATACTGGGCATACCATTAGAACCAGTAAAATACTACCACAATTTTATTTTACTGATGTGTTTTTTAGGAGCAATACAGGCAATTGCAAAAAGGAACAAGGAAGCTTTGCTGATTATACTTGTTATACTCTACTATAACCTTATACACCTTCCATTTTTTACGTTTTCAAGGTACTCCTATCCCGTAATGCCATTTATTATAGTATTGGCTGCATATGGCATTATACGTATTCTCACATCTGTAACCAGAAAAATAATGCTTATTCCACATAAGAAAATTCGCCTTTTGAATCGTAGCACAAACAGATGAATCCCTAAAATATAACAAGTCCCACGGGACAATGGTCCGAACCCATAACATCAAAATATATCAATGCATCCTTGAGTTCATTCTTAATGCACGACGAAACGCAAAAATAATCAATACGCCACCCGGCATTGTTAGCTCTGGCATTAAACATATAAGACCACCATGTGTAGGCACCTGTTTTATCCGGGTAGAAATATCTGTATGTGTCTATAAATCCACTATTTATAACTTCATCAAACTTTGCTCTCTCTTCATCTGTAAATCCAGCATTTTTTCTGTTTGATGAAGGATTTTTAATATCTATTTCCTTGTGGGCAACATTCAAATCACCGCATATAATAACCGGCTTGGATTTTTCCAGGCTCTTTACATAATCAAGAAAAACCTGTTCCCACTTCATTCTATAATCAAGTCTTGCAAGACCTCTCTGGGAATTAGGAGTATACACATTAACCAGGAAAAAACCTTCAAATTCTAGTGTTATTATTCTTCCTTCCTTATCATGTTCGTCCTTTCCCATACCGTACGAAACACTCCGAGGCTCTATTTTTGAAAAAACAGCTGTACCCGAATAACCTTTTTTCTCAGCATAATTCCAATATTGATGGTACCCATGCATATCCAGTTCAATTTGATTTTCTTGAACTTTTGTTTCCTGTATGCAAAAAATATCGGCTTCCTCTTTTTCAAAAAAAACCATAAAGTCTTTTTTTAAGCAGGCACGTATTCCATTAACATTCCATGATATAAGTTTCATAAATATCCCCTTAGACGATATATATTAAATTTTTTTAATTTAAAATCATTTTTATTAGAGCCATTTCCTGAAAGGAAATCCGGCAAAAAGCTTTAGGACTCAATGTCCCGAAGCTTTTTATTATTTACTCAACTTTCCCACAGTATTTATGGACTCTTTTTCGCTAACGCAACATTGCTCACCGCGGTCAAAAAGCAAACTTTTTGACCTTAACTTGTGAGCAACCATAGCCTCAAAATACTATAAGTGGGAAAGTTGAGTTGTTTATATATACTGATCATGTACTATACTTATCGTGCACCAATTATATCAACGCTGTACTGAAATATCTTTCAGCCCTGTCTGCAAGTATAGTCACAATTGTTTTGTCCTTGCCATATTTTTCAGCCATTTGCATTGATGCCCATACATTTGCTCCCGATGAAGTTCCTACGAGAAGTCCCTGCTTCGAAGCCAAATCCCTTGCTGTCTGAATAGCATCGTCATCTGTAACCTCAATAATTTCATCTATACGTGACTCATCAAGAACAGGTGGAACAAAACCGTCTCCTATTCCCTGTATTCTATGCAAACCCGGCTCATGCCCCAAAAGGGCTGAAACATTTTTAGGCTCAACTGCTGCTATTATGCATTTAGGATTCTTTTCCTTAAGAAATCGGCCTATACCTTCAAGGGTACCACCGCTTCCAAGTCCCGACACAAAAACATCAACCTTTTCATCCAACTGTCCCCATATTTCAACAGCAGTTGTAATATAGTGAATTCCAGGATTGTCCTGATTTTCAAACTGTTGCGGAACAAAGAGAGATGAATCCTCAGCCTGTCTTCTCTTCACTTCATCAACAGCACCGCCTATACTTGCTTTAGCAGGTGTAAGCACTAACTCCCCTCCAAAAGCTCTTATTATCTTTTTTCGTTCTTCACTCATATTTTCAGGCATAACAATAATTACACGATAACCCTTTTGTACACCTATCAGTGTAAGTCCAATTCCCGTATTTCCAGAAGTAGGCTCTATTATTGTCATTCCTTTTTTAAGTTTTCCTGTAGCTTCAGCCCGTTCGATCATATATTTGGCAATTCTATCCTTTATACTTCCTCCGGGATTCAAATACTCTGCCTTCGCATAAACACGTGATCCTGTAAGTTTTTCCAGACATAACATAGGCGTATTGCCTATAAGATCAATTACGTCATTTATCTGCATAATATTTACCTCATAATAATTATTGTATAGTTTAACTATATTGAACTTGATAAGAATTTTACATCTCTCTAAATACAGTTAATATAAATCCTATTTTTATTATATTCGGCACTAATCAAAAAAGTCAACTATATACATCGGGAAAATGATTTTACATTGAAGAATTTAGTTTTGGCGGTATTACATTAAGGAATGAGTGTCCAGCAAAAGGCTTCGGGACTCGATGCCCCGGAGCCTTTTATTAGGACCATTTCCTAATAAGCATAAACATATACCGGATAACTGTAATCTGAAATTCTGTTTCCAGCTAGGTCTACAACAGCCAGATAAAAAATACAGTTTCCCCGGAGAGTTTCGACAGTTACTGAGGTATTGTTTGAAGTGTTTGTAACTTCAGCAACTTTTACAGGGTCTCCGGATGATCCTGCAACTTTTCTATAAACTCCGTAACGGACGCCCGTTTCCGGACTCCACCAAGCAAGACCAGCGTTTAGCCCGTTGCAGCTTGTAAACCAAAAACTAGTCGGCGCCGGTAAAAATGATCCGACATTAACCTTATTGCTAAAAGGTGATATCCTTATTCCGTCTTGATTCACAACAGCACTATAGTAGTCGTAACTACCTGTTAAACTGTCTGTAAGAAAAGAGGTGTATTGCGTTTTACCAATTCTCACAGGCTCCCCCAATTCTCCAGCTACTTTCCTGTAAACTGCACACGTACTACCTTGCGTGCCGCTCCAGCTAAAGCTGTCACTTGAACCGTTGCTGTTATTATGCCTAAAATTCGTAGGTGCTCCTACAAGGTAGGTCTCTATTGTTTTGGCATTGCTGAAGGCTGATATTCTCTTACCATAAGCGTCTACAACAGCAACATAAAAATCACAAATACCGTACAAAGTGCTAACTGTCAACTCATTCTTGGTAGTTGTTGTAAAAATTTCAGGCTGACCTAAAGCTCCTGATATTCCATGGGATCTTCTGTAAATTCCATACCTCACCTGACCTGTAACATCCCAAGCTAATTTTACCGACAATCCGCTTCTATAAACAACTCTCAGATTGGAAGGCTCAGGTGTCATTACGCCAACTGAAACAAATGCATTTTGAGTAGATTTAACTTCCTGGCTGTTGGCACCATATAGTAAAGTTGCGGCATGAACAGTAGCATTTGCAAACTGCATGAATGTCATGTCACCGACAATGTACCCGTCGTTTATCGCGTCATAGAATATACTTGCAAGCTTTCCATACCCTATAGCTACCACCGATTGGTTATTATGAGTTCCTCCCATTGCAATAAGACTTGCAGCCTTTGTTATAAGCCCTCCGCCGCTGTGAGAAGAGATGTCGGGATCTTGCAAATAATCCGCGTAGTCATCAATATCAGGATTTGCACAGTCTCTGAAAACTATACCCAGATCTTCTCCCATAGTCCAGTCGGCAACTCCTTCGTGAGGAACAAAGTACTCGCAGATAGTAGCAAATACATCAGCTACACCTTCATGTATAGCACCGTATTCCGTGCCTGTCGGTGAGTATGACAAACCTTCTGAGAACAGAATTCCATGAGTGTATTCATGGGCTGCTACATCAAAAGCTGCTGCTGTGCTTTTACCGTTAGGCCCTAGTCCAACCATATATGTAATTTCATTCTCAGCACCGCTTGCATTCAAGCTATGATTGTACTTGGCAATTGTGGCTATTAATGTAGACCCTAAATCATCATTACCATTCCTGTTAAAAGGAGGTGCATTAAAGAATTCTGCAACTTTTGTCACATTGTCATGTATATCAACAGCATGAGCCTGATAATTATCCGGGGTTCCTGAGTCAAAAAAACTGTCTGGCTCTGAAAAAATAGGCCAGGAATACTTTCCATTTATTAGGTATCTCATGCGTGTTTCAATTTTCTCATTGGTATTATTCAAATAATAAGTATTATTTTTATAGTCAGCCAATATTTTAAGTCCGTATTTTACAGTTCCGGATTGTCCTATTCCCAAACCTTCAATCGGCTGTTGAAAATCTGCAATATTGCTTAACACATTCAGAATAGACAAGTTGGAAGCATCCACGTAATATTCCAGGTCTATGCAGTTTTCCGTGCGCTGAACTACTTTTACCTTATAGGCATATACGTAGTTCTCTCCGACAGGATAAAGAATCAACTCAGGCTTAGGGTTTTCAACATACTCTGGCGTAAAGCCCAGATGCTTTTCCACAGCCTCTATGATATCTTTCTTTTTTACTTTAATATAGCTTTTAGGATTCTTGACCTTCTTTTCAATATTGTCTGTAGCTTTACCTGATACACATTCCAGTACACCTTTATTGTCTATATGAAAATTACGTTCGGTACCATATATCGGTACCCCTTCATAAGTCTGTATTGTCAATACTACATTTTTAGACTTGGAATTGGTAAACTTCCCGGTAACCTCAAATGCTCTCTTTGAAGCATTATTATTAGGTGTTTTTTCTTTAGATACCAAATTGGTATCATAATAATTACTTACTATCCTCTCGGGAGCAAGACGGGACTCTTTTGTTAATTCTCCCGATATAAACGATGGTTCTTCAGCATTATCAATAATAGAAATCTTTGGGACAAAGGATGGGACTCTTCCATTGTTTGATGCATAAATCGGAACAAAATTATTTGTTATAATACCCAGTACTAAAATTACACAGAAAAACTTACTTAATAGCTTCATCATTTTTTTCTCCCCTTTAAATAAAAATAATTGAACTTACGTGCGAACATTTAAAAAAAGCTTTTGTATACTTCTGCACACCTCCTTTAATTACTACTTTCCATAATTAATAGTATTTACCTTTTTAAATTATAACAGAACAAGTCTCATAATTCTACAATTACTTGCAAATAAAATTGAGTACCCATCAAGAATACTCAATTTTATTTCCTTTTGAAAGTGACTTTTTAAATTCTCAATTATCCTTATACTTTCCAACGTTATGTAAAAACTGCGTACTGTTTTATCCAGCAGTAGATATGATCCTTTTCTTCGACCTCTTTAACTCCAACTGCTGCTTATAAAGAATATGTATAATAGATTTTGATGCAATTTCAGCCATCTTATATACCAGTCCAAGACTGGTACTTTGAAGCATAATGGATGAAAGAGCCCCAAGCCCTGCCATTGTAACAATTCCCGACAAAGCAATATCACCTACAGGAGGTAAGTCCTTTCCAACACCGCTACCTGGTTTTATAGGTCTATTTGATACTTCAATATACCCAACATGATTTATGTCACCTATTGAAGCATCCACAGCAATAACCAGCATCCCTGAAGTATCAATATTATCTACCGTTTCAACAATATTCAGTGCATGTACAGGCTTGTGGATAGTTCCATATAAATCAAAATCAAATATACTGTACCTTGATAACATATGACCTACCAACGGACCAAAACAGTCTCCTGTAGAACGGTCAGTACCTATAGCCACAACAGCTATTTTTTTGTATTCTTTATTTGTGTTTGAAACCAGCTTGTGAAGCTCTTGATTTAATTTGAATTGACACAACTTATCTTTGGTATCGATATAAACATTCTTACTTGCTAACATTGTCTTACTTTACTCCCATACAAAATAACAGTTTTGCCTCTCTCTAATACCTATATATTATATAGTATTTTTTGAAATAAATATATAATATCACGAAAATATCATAAAAATAATTTTACACTAAGAAATTTGTTGACACAAAAAGCAAAAACTTCTATACTTTTATTAGGAGTTGATGGCTCAATTCGCCAATAGAAATCTCCAAATAAGCATACATGTATGCATCAATATTAAGGTAAAGATATGATTAAAAAATTGATTATCTGTTTTTTAGTATTACTTAATTTATTTATCCCGGTCATCAGTGTGAATGCTTCTGAAATTGCCAATCTCGGCTTTGTGGAAACAGATGTTATTCTAATGCCGGACGGTAATGCGATTGTTTCTTACACAATACGCTACAATCTTGTACCCGGTAAAACTATGCTCGCATTTACCATGGAAGGCTTCGGAAGGATTAACCCGGCTTTTGATTATGAAAACGCCCGGGTCATTAAAGATGACAATACATCTCACGGCATTGACATAGTAGACTTAGGCGGTGGAAAGTATGACATTATAAATTCAGGTGAAAAAAGACTTGGTGGAAATCATCTCACTTACAAGTTCCGTTTTACCGCAAATATGGCATCTGCCGGTTATATTGAAAGAACTGTTTCAGACAGCGGACAAAACCTTATGGTGTTTGGCTGGGCGCCCACTAAATGGGACGAGCAAATGGAGCATTATACTGTAACCATAAATTATCCTTTGGCTTTTCCTAAAGAATCAGGTACACGGGAAGAAGTAGAACAGTTTCTTTTAGATAACGGTTTTGCTACAGAAATGTGGATGAATGAAGAATACCTCATTGATTACAGGGTTCAGTCCTTGGAAGGAACACCCAGAGTTCAGGTATTGCTTCATAAGGAAAACCCTTCTGCAAAATATCACTTTAGAATTCAGCAATACATAAATGGGGATATTTTTAATCAAGTGCATGACTCCTCAAACCATATAGAACCTCAAGAGACTAGTAGCGGATATTCGGATAAATACTATTACGAAGAAGACTACGAATATTATAATGAGAATCATTCCACAAACCGTATGTCGTCGAGAATAGCGCTTTTTATTACACTTATTGTTTTGTTTTTAGCCACTTTTGCAGTTGTAGGAAAAAAGCATCGTTCTATGGTCACTGCTCACACTACCGTTGACGAGATTCAGTGGGCAAGATCTGACTGGGAGCCTCCAAATCTTGAGATAGCATCTTTTAGAAAGGATGGAAGCGTTGCTGAGGATTTGGATCACATTGAAGCGGCTCTTCTTATCGGCATGCCTTATAAAAGTATTCTTTCAGCCATTCTATCCAAACTTGTAGCACAGGAGTTTTTAGAAGAAGTCTCCAGAGATCCCTTGGTAGTACGTCGCATTGACCATAATAATTCCATTTACGATTTGAATGAGTATGAACGCATGATGTATGATGCTTCAGTAGATGGCGTTTTTGATGAAAAAGAGATAGAAAATATTTTGCAAAGACTGGTTGAAAATGTTCAGAAAAAAACCTGGGACTCTGATGTGGATGCGACACGCAAATATTATAATAAAAAGATTGTTGAAACCTATAATAAAGATAATCCAGACTCAGCACCTCATGAAGATGAATTTTATGAGGATGAAAGATATACAGGTTTTTGGGCATACTGGTATTGTCACTACAGCAGAATAAGCTATAACGTGTACAGTAACAACTATAACAGGTATCATGCATCTATGCCTGCAAATCCCGACAATATAACCGTTAATTCTGTTTTTGACTCAAATAATGGAGCCTTTGCCTGTCATTCAGCCTGCCATGACGCTTGTCATTCAGCTTGCCACGATGCTTGTCATTCGGCCTGCCATTCGGCTTGTCACTCAGCCTGTCATTCAGCCTGCCACTCAGCTTGTGTAAGCGGAGGTGCAAGATGACAAAAAGCAAATTGTACTGGGTTGACGAATTTATAAACCGCATAAAACCATATGTGTATATGCGTCTAAAGGATAATGTGCTTATTCGTATGCCTAATGAGGCATTCAAACTTAATACTACAGGAGCAAGGGTTATTGCACATATCTTAGATGGCGGTTCGGTACAGGACTTTATTCGTGTCCGCTCCGATATGCCCGAAACTGAAACTCAATTGGAAAGGTTTTTTGTCGATTTTTCAAGGTTGTGGAATAACAATATATGCGAGAATTATAAAACATCAGCCATACACAGGACAGAATTCAGTCTCGGATATATTAAGTTGCCTGTTTTGTCTGAAGTAGCACTTACTTACGCTTGTAATATAAAATGCCGATTCTGTTATGCAGGTTGCACCCAGAAGCAAAATCCATCACAGCTTGATATGGCGAGCTTTAAGAAGATCCTTGACATTATACGCTATGAAGCTGAGGTACCGAGTGTATCCTTTACAGGCGGTGAACCGTTGCTTTGCGAATATTTGCCCAAGCTGATAAAATATGCCTCAAAAACAAACAGGATGAGGGTTAATCTTATAACCAACGGCACATTAATAACCCCGCGTAAAGCAAAAGAACTTGCCCGTTCAGGACTTTCATCCGCTCAAGTAAGCATAGAATCCGTATATGCCTCGGAGCATGATGAGATTACAGGAGTTCCTGGTTCCCATGCCGCCTCTATTGCGGGCTTTAAAGCTCTTAAAGATGCCGGAATCAATGTCCATCCACATATAACAATATGCAAGATGAACAGGAATAGTCTTATAGAATATCCTGACTTCAGCAAAAGTATTGGAGCCGACAGATTTTCATCAAATCTCGTTATACCTGCTGGAAGAGGAAGAGACGATGAATTGACAATCCGTTACAGTGAAATAGGAGAAATCATAGCAAATATTCAATCTGTAGCTACAAAATCTGGTATTAAATATATGTGGTATTCACCCACTCCAATATGCCTTTATAATCCCATTTCCGCAGGCTTTGGAAATAAAGGCTGTAGTGCCTGCGAGGGGTTGCTATCTGTTAACCCTGAAGGCGACGTACTTCCCTGTTCAAGTTGGCCGGAGCCTATGGGAAATCTCCTTGACGAAGGCTTTGAGTCGGTGTGGTATAAAAAACGCTGTGAGTGGATACGAGGAAAGGAAGCTGCACCTGAAGAATGTAAAGAATGCAGGCATTTTTCAGCTTGTCAGGGTGCTTGCCCCCTTTATTTTAAGATCCACGGATGCGATGAACTCCATACCCCTTGGAAAACATTAGGGTTATTAAGAGAAAGGAGCACCATATGAGTAACAATATTCGTGTGCCAGGCTTTCCTCCACCGGAAAAACAAGATATTGTACAGTTTTATATATTAAAAAGTCTTTCTTATTCCACCAGAATGATGCTATATCTCATACTTATATTGGTTGGTTTTCTTATTCAACTGCTTACGCTGTCGAGATGGCCCGGAGCAATATTCTTAGTGTTTGCTACCCTGCTAAACCTAGTTCGCGGATACGATAGCCGCGCAAGACTGAAAAGCTTTTTTACCGATGGCAAATGGACTGAAGTTGATATAGACCGTATTCACCAGATCGTACAGCTTGATGTCAAAATATCAAAATGGGATAAGGACATACTTGATATCAGTAATCCATCGGGAATGTTTGCATTTATACTAATCCTTGTAGGTTTGTTCATTGGTTCATCTTTTTTAACTGCAATCTCTCAGTCAGTTATAATAGGAATTATTACCATTGATATAATCATACTTATTTTACCCCTATGGTTTAACGGAATACGTCGCATTCTTAAACAAAATAATCTTCGGATTAAAGTAGATATTATAATATTTCTGGAAGCATTCTTTAAGAAAACAAGGAAAAACGGAGAAAACTTCAAGCCCGCACTGATGCTTGCAAAGGATAAATCCGGAAAAAGCCTTCCGACCGATTCAAGGTTTACAATTGCTTTTGACGGTATGCCCGCTGATTTTTATGGTATTCAGGCACAGATAAATATAAATCTGGTACAAGGTACAAGTTACCCATATTTTTATTGTGTTATACCGGCAAAGCCGGGTTTCGGTCTGAAGGAATATCTCTCTAAACTTTATAAGGCAAAAAATGTAACGATAGAATTCCAGGAAGATCAAAATGCAGAGGTAATTGTTATAAGGCAGTATACAACAAAAACTTCTGGTTATCATACAAAAACCAAAGATTGCAGGCAAATTCTGGAGCTTGCTCTTGTAAATGCAAGATTAATTCTTGGATCTCAGAGTAATAATACAGAAGACAACATCTAGTACTTTAATTCTGTTACCCGGGAACCTAGTCTTCATCCTACCTTTACAGGTATAATATAAGGTTTACCGCTTTTTGTATCTTTAATTATATGAGGCTTTATACCGTATGCCTTATGAATATTTTCCTCATTAAGAACCTTTTTAGGCTCTCCTTGAGCAACTATGACTCCATTATTAATCAAAATCAGGTAATCACAATAGGATGATGCCAGATTAAGGTCGTGTAAAACAGTTATAACTGTCTTGTTTTCTTTTGTCAAACCCTTTATTATATCAAGAACTTCCATCTGGTGGTGTATGTCAAGGTGTGATACAGGTTCATCGAGAAGTACAACCCCTGTCTGCTGTACAAGAGCCCTAGCAATAAATACCCTCTGCCTTTCACCACCACTCACTTCATTAATCTTTCTGTCCTTTAAATGCCATACATGGGACTCAAGCATTGCCTTTTTTGCAATGTCTATATCGGCGCTGTTTTCAGCCTGAAACCTTTTTATATAAGGATACCTTCCCATAAGCACAATATCCATTACGCAAAAATCACAGCTGGACTCCACGCCCTGATACATACATGCAACTTTTCTTGAAAGTTCTTTACTCTTCAATTTACTTACATCGCTATTATCTATATATATCGCACCCTTTTGAGGTTTAAGCGTTTTAGCCATGCTTTTGAGTAAAGTGGTTTTACCGGAACCATTCGGACCTAAAATACCATAAAGGCGACCTTGCTCAAGATTTATAGAAATCTCCCGGAGCACTTTTGTTTTGCCATATGAAACATCAAGACTCTTTACAGTCATAGGATAAGTTTTTGCAAATTCCATTTATAACATCCTCTTCTTTCTTTTTAACAGTAATAAAACAAAAAACGGTGCACCAAACATTGAAGTTACCGCCCCGACAGGAACTTCAGCAGGCGAAACAGCAATTCTTGCCAAAGTATCACATATAACCAAAAAAACCGCTCCCCCCAAGGCTGAAAAAGGCAAAACCACCCTGTTATCAGATCCTGTAACAAGCCGTACTGTATGCGGAATAATAAGCCCCACAAATCCTATAACCCCTCCCACAGATACACAAGATGCCACAATCAATGAACATATAAAAAGCAGTATTTTTTTAACTCTTTCAACCTCAACTCCTAAGCTTCTGGCTTCATCCTCTCCGGAAGCAATAATATTTAAATCCCTGGCATAAATAAATATAAACAATATACACAAAATAATAACAGGTAAAAGTAATGCAATCTGACCCCAGCTTGCAGTTGAAACACTTCCCATCGTCCAGAAAACAATCTTCTCCACTTTATCCCTGTTTAAAACCATTATAACGGATATTACCGACAACGCAAAATTCCCAACTGCCACACCAGCAAGCAGAAGGTTTGTATTGGATATTCTGGCACCACTTTTTGCTATAGTAAATACAATAAAAATAGTCAGAAGCGAAAATATAAAAGCCGCTGCCGAAGAAAGCCCAAATCCCATTATTCCACTCTCAAAACCTGCTGCTATAGCCAGTGCCGCACCAAGTGCCGCACCTGATGATACACCTAGAACATACGGGTCTGCCAAAGGGTTAATAAACATTCCCTGATATGTAGCTCCTGAAACTGAAAGTCCCATACCAATTATTGCAGCTGCTAAAAGCCTCGGAACACGCACATCCCATATTATCAGGCTGTGCACTTCATTAATTGGGTCTGAAAAAAAAACCTTACCGACAAATGGTATCCTTGCACATATTATCCTGAGCGATTCAAAAAAAGATATATTTGCCGTACCTATTGTCGACATGAAAATTATCATAGCTAGCAATGTAATTATGCCCAATAACAAAACTATTAAGTATGTATGTCTTTTATCTGAAAATGACATCTCTATACACATCTCCAAAATTTATTATAAAACTTATTTACTCAACTTTCCCACTTATAGTATTTTGAGGCTCTGGTTGCTCACAAGTTAAGGGCAAAAAGTTTACTTTTTGCCCTTAACTTGTGAGCAATGCTACGTTAGTGGCAAAGAGCCCATAAATACTGTGGGAAAGTTGAGTTATTTATATGCTTTTTCTTAAATATTTTACTTGTAAGTTTTACTTGCGTTAACTTATGTTTGTATTTCTTACTATATTAGATTGCTTTATACAACATTAAATGCTTTATTTAACTTTATTAAAATGCTTCCGGATGTATGATTTTAGCCATTTCAAGCAATCCGTCAACCAGCCTTGGACCTTGCCTATCCAGCATATTGTTGTCAATCTCGTAGAGTCTTCCTTCTTTTACCGCATTGAGACTGTTATATCCGTTAGTATTTTTAATACCTGCTTTGGTATCAAAATACTTTGAGCAAATAATTATATCGGGATTTTTTTCAATTAGTTTCTCAAGGCTGTATTTCCAGCCTTCAACATCATAAGCCGCATTTTTCCCTCCGGCCATTTCAATAATGCGTGAAATAAATGTATCTTTTCCAGCGGTATAGTCTCCATATTTGCCATAGCCTACAACATAATAAACGCTTGGTTTTTCAAGAGCCTTAACCTTATTCTCAACCATTTCAATTTTTTGTTCCATATCACTTATAATAACGTCAGCCTTCTCCTTTGCATTAAGCACTGCCCCCAGCTTTTGCATTATTTCATAAACCCCTTCAAAGCTCTCTTCCCCATAAAGCACCGCAACTTTCATACCAACTCCCTCAAGCTTCGCAAGAGTTTCCTTCTGAAAATGTGTTGAGGCAATGATCAGATCTGGCTTAAGTTCAAGAATCTTTTCAATATTAGGACTCTCCAGACTTCCTACTTGCTCAATACCGCTTACCTCCTCAGGATAATCGCAAAATTCGGTTCTTCCTACCAGCTTGTCCTGTTTTCCGAGAGCAAAAATGCTTTCTGTTACACCCGGAGCAATTGATACTATCCTTCCAGGTTCACTGTCCAAAACTATTTTTCTTCCGAAGGAATCCACAAGTGTCATAGGAAAAACAGGCTGTCCAGCTTCATCGGAAGTGCCCAAATTTATCATGCTGTCATTTTCTATACTGCATGCAGTCATCTGAAAAACTAACACTATTGCAAACAAAGATAAAAGTAAACTTCTGGCTTTCATATTATTTCTCCTCTTTAAAAAAATAAACCTCTCGACAAAACTTACGGTCAAGAAGATTTATAATGGTTAAATCCGCGGCTTATAACGCATTACAACACCCTCCATCGCTCGTAGAGTCTGTGATGTTATTTACAGGGCAGGTCTTCTGACTTGGGTTCATCGATGCCTTATGCCTTCCCGGCAAACCAGTGGCAATTTATAAAGCATCTCATCCTCACAGCGGCGGGACCGTACAGGACTTTCACCTGATTCCCTATTAAACGGCAGACCATCAAGGCTCCTGCCAGTTAACCCATAAATAAATTATTCGATTGAGTAAAATCTATCACATTTAAATTGCATATGTCAATACTCAAATTAGCATCGCACCCGCAAGAACTAATTTATTTTTTTAAATAACTACAGCAACCAAACCTCACAATAAAATGCATTGGTTACGACAGACAACTAATTTTTTCGTTATTTTAACAACATTGAGCCGTATACAAAAATGCAAGCAATAATCATTAAAGCCGCACATATCCAGATAAATATCGCAACCATCTTATTTGTTTTGTACTGAATAAAACCATTCAGAGCTACTATAATTGCAAGCATAGGCATTACAATGTTATTACTCACGTCAACTTTGAGCAAGCCTGCCAAACTAATTGCCGACAAAATAATGACACAACAGGATAACACTAATGTTATTATTGTAGCACTCTTTTCAAACAGTGATTTTCTCTGCCATGCTTCTATAAATCTACTCATATTTTTCTCCGCCTTTATGATTGTATTAAACCCGTGCTCTTATTCATAGTTTAAAAATAAAGCTCAATACAATATGCAATGCAAATCAACTATAAATATCTTACTATATTTTCATCCTACATACAATTATGCTTTGACTGTATTAATAAGGGAAATGATTCTTCATTAACTTATTTACTCAACTTTCCCACCTATAGTATTTTGAGGCTCTGGTTGCTCACAAGTTAAGGTCAAAAAGTTTACTTTTTGACCGCGGTGAGCAATGCTACGTTAGCGGCAAAGAGCCCATAAATACTGTGGGAAAGTTAAGTTATTTATAAAAAAGATCTGTAATCTACTGATTACAGATCTTTTGGTGAGCCATCCGCGACTCGAACGCGGGACACCATGATTAAAAGTCATGTGCTCTGCCAACTGAGCTAATGGCCCGTATGGCAGGGATGGCAGGACTCGAACCTACGAAATGCCAGAGTCAAAGTCTGGTGCCTTACCGACTTGGCTACATCCCTAAATACTGGGGTGAATGATGGGATTCGAACCCACGGCCTCCAGAGCCACAATCTGGCGCTCTAACCAAC
>CAYPCH010000037.1:0-29243 GCA_964409165.1 uncultured Oscillospiraceae bacterium
TTTAAGCAAGGTTCCTTCTCTTTAGTTTTATTTAACTGTCGAAAACGAGATTATATTTTATAGCATTTTATTTAAATACTCAATAAAAATCCATAACTAGCAAAAATATTCAGGCAGTCATCTACTTTATAAGCCACGCCTTTAGTTTTCCCTTACGGGCCTTAACAATTAAAACAACCTGACTGTATAACCCCATCGCATCTTTAATATCTTCCAAAGACGGCTCCATTCCTCCATACTTGGCTTTACTGAATGCTTCTGCCAGCGTTAAAATCTCCACCCCGCTCTCCTCATATATACGCTGTGCATAGCTTAACGGTGTTTCCGACTTTACTATACCAAGATTTATTTTTTTAAATTGATGCGCAATCCGTGAAAACACCTCTTCAAGAGCGTTAGTCCCACTCTCTTTCATAAGGCGTTTTCTCCATATGCCATTGCGTATATGAAGATACAACCATATCATGTGCAAAAAGGTAAAAACTACAAAAGGAATAAACATAATCTTTATCCAGACAGGTATTGAAATAATAAAGTCAATTAAACCTGACAGCAGGTATTTAATTTCTTCAATCATATCCATGAGTAATACGAAAAAATCATCTTCATTATCCGTCAAACCTACCGTGGGCTCAAAAATTTTCCAACCATATCCTGCAATATAGACCTCGGGAAATGCATGTGCGTGCTTCTCTCTTATAAGATAACGTCCGGTTTTGTTATCCTTTTCATCAGAAACATAACCTTCGGTATATCTCGCAGGCAACCCGCAAGCTCTTGCGAGAACAACCATAGATGATGCAAAGTGAATGCAAAATCCCTTTTTGCTTTCAAAAATGAAGAAATCATTTACATCCATGCCTTGAGGCAATGTAGGTGGAGAAAGGGTATATGTAAAATCAGACATGTCAAAAAACTGCTCTATCGCACTGGCCTTATCATAATCGCTTTTCTTATCGGCTGTAATATCATTAGCCAAGTCATATATCCTATCGGGTATATAATCCGGCAGACTTGTATAATTGCTGTATGCCATAGACATTTCCAGTTCTGCTTCTCCAAGCACCTGTTTGTAGTCCTTATATTGCAAATCGTCCCAGTTTGAAATGTTTATGTATTCATAATCATTGATGTTATTGTTCCCGTATCTTTCACTCACCTTTTTCATTAAAGAATAAAAAAGGTTCTTGTTCATCCGCTTCATAATATGAAACTCCCTTGATGAGCCTGTAAGCATGGGCGAAATATAGTTTAATGAATACTTCTCAGAGTCCCTTGGCATTACACCTTCAAGAAAACAATTACCTGCTTCACTAAGCATGATATCGGTATTTGTTCCTGAAACCTCAGCTCCATATATTCCTGATGGATTTAACAAATTCCTCATGCGGATACCTGTAAATACCGTAGCCATTCTTTTCTTTTGAGGCACTGAAGAAAGTATTGACAAATCCGACAGACCGTCCAGTCCAATCTCAGTGAGTTCCTCTTCCTCCATAACACTTAACAATGAAGTGATAGACTGTAGCGTCAACCGACGTGTATAAAAACTCTCCACTGGATAACCTTCATATAAAGATTTGTTATCTGTCACCCAGCTGTTCATTGTATACCTGTCCCTGCTCTGGAGCCTGAAATAAAGAGGCTCCTCCGCTTCAACCTCAAAAAATACTATCTCGCTCACAGGAGCACTGCTCAAGTCCAATCTGCTCATGCTCCTATTTTCCAAAGGGTTGAATAATCCCTGTAAACCCGTCCGACCTTGGGTAGTGTTCAAAGCTGCGGCTGCTAAAGGCTGTAATGTCTGACCTATTACAGCATCTATATACGCAAGCCTTGGAATTGTATTGGGTTTTGGAGTTATTGCAGATAATCCAAGAACCAGCATAACAAAAATACCTACCGCTCCCATGTACCATCCATTACCTATGTATTTACCTTGTGAGGCAGCATTACCAGCCTTTCTCCAGCTTCTTTCCACATATAATGAAAAAAACAGAATCAAGAAGAGAATAAAAGGCAGGGTAAGCTCTTTATCCGTCTTTGCCGACTGCAATATAAAAGGTATGATTCCGATCATGAACAAGACCCCAATCCTGTATCTTACACAAGTGAAATAAAATACAGTAAATGAGAAACCAAATGCCGATAACAAAACAGTTCCTAACCAATATCCATATATAAACTCCAGACTTGCCGGCTTTGTAACAACTATCCAAAAAAAATAACTCCTCCCATAAGAACCGACTGATGATGCTATAATAAAAAATGTTGTTGCAAAATACAAAGCTGTACACATTACCGAAATCAACTTGCCTAATACTCCATTTTCCAATACCAATGCAAAACCAACGAACAGCAGAATATGTAATATGGCAGCCGTTATCAGTGTTCCTATTGCAGGCTCACCAAAAAATGAGCTCATTGCCCAATATGTCAGTGAAATAGAATACAACAGGGGTAATAATGTTTTTTCCAGCACCTTGACATTCTCTTTCATAGCAATTCATCCAATCCTATAAGTTCGTAAGTTGAGTTACTAAATTTATATCAAAGCTTCCGTAATATCTTCCTCAGTGGTCAGAACCCATAGATTCCCCTGACCTGAAGTTTGAGACATATACTCTTTTTCATCTTGCGCTCCCTTAGTATCGCTAGGTTTTTTTATTACTATCATGTCGGTAAACATATCATAGTCAGCTAATCCTTCAATTGATTTTTTGAGATTACTGTCAGGGTATCCTGTGAATACAACTGCTTCCCCGCCTTTAAAACTTCGGTTTTTACTTTCCTTCAAGCAAATACCGGCAACAGGCATACGTTCATGAGGGGACAATGAGGAATCATCAATAAAGTGGTATGCTGCAAGCCTGTGCTGCAAGTTTATAATATCCTTTCTATCAGATACCATATAATACTGCCATTGGCCATCTTCATAAACCCAAAACTCAACCGGTCTTCCTGCACTGAACAGCATATTTGCGACCGATAGAACCGACTCAAGTATTCTCTCCTCAATCAGCCTGTCATCATCGTCATAGAGTTCATTGTCACTTTTATTAGTGCCATTTCCTGGAAGGAAATCCGGCAAAAAGCTTCGGGACTCGATGTTCCGTAGCTTTTTATTCGGAGTTTTAAACAGCTTTTTAAACAGAGTTTTAAACAAAGTTTTGTTTCTGTCTTTTTTAGCCGTACGGATCAGCAAAGGGTCTATAATTAGCCTCTTTTTAGGGACTCCCCCTCCCTCATTCTTCCTCACCATAAGCTTTTCACTCTTTGCCGAAAGCTTCCAATGTATTTTGTGCAAAGGGTCTCCCGCTTCATATTCCCTAAACTCATGTCCCGGCTCTCCCGACCAACTGAACAGACCTGCTGAGGATGTCGCCCCGTCATCGGTAACATTTGTTTTTCCTGAACTCAGCATTATCTTGCTACTTAGTTTCATGTTTACAATACGAGGCAAAACAGTCACTCTTCCCAGCCTTTCATATTCTTCAAATTTTTTCAGAAGAGAAAACGAAAAAAAACCAAGATAATCCCTTAGTACTATATCTTCTACACCTATTTCAGAGACGCCCCTGTACAATGCATTGTATTTTACACTAATAGCTCTTTTCTCATAAGGAGCAAAAAAAACCTTCATAGATGAACAGACTGATAACTTCAGATTCCCTGGCTTCATAAAAACAATATCTATATAAGGAACAGGCATAAATGTCCTATTGGCAATAGTTACCACAACCTTTATCGTGCCATCCTTTTCAACCTCTGAAGACGGTACCTCAACAGAAATGTCAATACTTTTTCTTAAGGGGTATGTTATAAGAAATGACAATGGCGGAGATATCAGAAGCATATACAACATAAGCATGCTGGTTTCTCCACCAAGGTAATAAGTGTATAACCACATGAAAATCAACATGAAAAAGAACACTGCAATGTTTCTCATACTTCCATCCCTTCAACCTTAAACAAAAATGTTAAAATACAGGAACCTTTACCTTGCTGATTGCATCGTTCACTATGTCTTCTCCAGTAATACCCTTCATTCTTGACCCAGAATTCAACATTATTCTGTGCGATAAAACCAACGCCGCCATATCCTGAATATCGTCAGGCATTACATATCCTCTGCCCTTTATAAAAGCCCATGCCTTTGATGCCCTGTAAAGGTTAAGACTTCCTCTAGGGCTCACGCCAAGAACCACATCGGCACTTTTCCTAGTCACTTCGACTATTTCTATAATATACATTTTAAGGCACTCTTCTACTTTGATTTCTTTTACTTCCTCCTGAAGTTTAATAATATCTGTCGTACCTGCAACCGGAGTCAGCTTATTGACAGGGTTATAGCTTCCGAAACGATCAATAATCTCCCTTTCCTGATCCTTATTAGGATAACCAATGGTCAATTTCATAAAAAACCTGT
Source organism: uncultured Oscillospiraceae bacterium (assembly GCA_964409165.1). Lineage (GTDB taxonomy): Bacteria > Bacillota > Clostridia > Acetivibrionales > Acetivibrionaceae > CAYPCH01. The sequence goes on from CAYPCH010000037.1 coordinate 4,430, forward strand.
CCATCTGAGCTTCAGGCAAGGGATATGTTCCAAAGCTCTCTATAGGATTCTGAGTTGCCAGAACCATAAATGGGCGCGGCAGGGGATAAGTCTTTCCTTCCACAGTAACCTGAAATTCTTCCATTATTTCAAGCAAGCTGGATTGAGTTTTAGGCGATGTTCTGTTAATTTCATCGGCAAGAAGAAAATTACACATGGCTACCCCTTCGCGGTACTCAAACTCACGCGTTGCAGGGTTAAACATGGAAAACCCCATTATATCGGACGGCATGACATCCGGTGTGAACTGTACACGGTTAAAAACACCATTTACTGAACGCGCAAGCGTTGCAACTATTTGTGTTTTTCCCACACCCGGAACATCCTCTACAAGAACATGCCCCTCGCATAGAAGTGCCACCAACAAACGTTCGAGCACTGTCCTCTTTCCGACAATAATTTTTTCCATATTGTTCATAAGTGCTTCAACGGATTTATTCATTCATTGACCCCTTAGATTTATATTCTAAGAATACTTAAGACTTTATTTTTTATAATTATACTATAAACAGGCGATTATAACAATGGTACCCATTGTACAATCTTGGACAATCACACCAAAAGATTATGAGCATGTATGCTCTATTACAGTTTTCTTGGGTTCGTCAATAGTTTGCTTACATATTTCACGTTCAATTTGGGGCTTTACAATCGCCTTCTTCTCCCATGCCCGTGAACGCCAGCGCAAATACATGGTTATACCTCTGATCCATTCATCACTGGCAAATGCTATCCATACGCCTATCAAGCCTAAACCCAGTCTTATTCCCAGCACATAGGACATTCCTACCGCTATGCTCCACATTGACACAAAGCCCAGATACATTATAAACCTTGCATCTCCTGTGCCTCTGAGCGAATTACCCAATACCAGATTTAAAGCTCTGCCCGGTTCAAGTATAATAGCTATACCCAGTAGCACACTGCCCATTGCCAGTATTTCAGGATTGTCAGTAAAAAGCCTTATGAGATTCTGTCCAAAAGTTGCAAATGCAGTAGCGGTAAAAAAAGAAATGGTTGCCGCTATTCGGAGGCTTTTTAAGCAAGCTTTGTACGCCTCGTCAATCTTTCCGGCACCAATAAGATAGCCTATAAGGATTTGAGTAGCCTGCCCTATGGAAAGTGCACAAATCATAATAAAATACATTATGTTATACACATAAAACCTTGCAGTTAACGCAGTTGTACCCATCATGGTAATAATGCGTGTTATGGCAATTTGTGAGATGTTATACGATAAAATTTCCCCTGCAGATGGTCCACCTATTTTTAATATTTCTTTGAGCGTACCCCATAACATTTTCCTTTTTGAAGTTAACATACTTATAAGGTTCATATGCAGTCCTACATTCCTCGAAAGTACAATAAACAAAACGACCATAGCCACCGACTGACTGAAAATAGTGGATACAGCAACACCCTTCACTCCAAGAACAGGCAGTCCCGCAACTCCCTTAATTGAAATATAATTTCCGATTACATTCAGAATATTTGCACCTATGTTTACAACCACTGAAATTTTCATTATTCCATGGCTTCTAAGTATTGCTGTTATAGTACTGTTCATTGCGTTTATAATTGCAAAGGAACCTACTATAGTGAGGTATTCCACAGCATAGCTCATTACATCCTGTTCAAAATTCATTATCCCTAAAATCTTTCCGGTAAAAAAGAATAAAACCGTGCTTATCAGTATACCAAACAGAAAATTGACAACTATTGAAACCTGCGCTGCTTCAGATGCCTTTTGGCTGTTTTTTGCCCCAAGGTACTGGGATATAACAATACTTGTTCCCGTTGCAATAACCTGAAATAATATTACAATAATTGATACATATTGTCCCGCAGCTCCAACTGCCGCAGCTGCATTATCTGAATAGCCGCTTAACATAAACGTATCCACGTTAACGAAAAGAATTCGCAGGAACGTCTCAACCAGTATAGGCCATGCAAGCACAAACAGTGTCATACGCTTTTCTATTGTGTTGTTATTTCCCATAGCCTCATATCTCCTTATAATTTGTTGTTTTTTTATTGGACTTTGACAAAATCTTAGACCTGCTTTATGAAATGCAGGCAGATAAGAACTGTATGTGTCAAACTATTCTCTCTGTGACTTCTTACATCCATATATCCAAAGGAATTTTCAATTTATAAATATATTATGCACTCAAATCAGCATATTTGCAATTCAATATTTTATTTATTCTTTCAATATCTTATGATAAAATTATTAATTGTAACAAAATAATTGTACAAGGGAGTGATAACTATATCGTACAATTTTGCACAAAGGATAAGTGTATCAAATGAAGACTTATCGCCTAAAATACTGAAAAGTTTTATTTTTTCTCAAGGTAAAAACATGCCCCAGGGTTACAAGCTTAAGGAAAGATACGTGTTTGATTACGAAGTCGAGCTTATAACATACAGCACAGGCTCAATGATAATTGACAACACACATCATATAATTAACAAAGGCGATATTGTATTTAGAAAACCCGGACAATACACCCAAGGGATTATGCCTTATAGTTGCTATATTGTCTGTATCGACATTCTCGGAAATACCGGGAAAGACCCTATATTTTATGATTTCCACAAAAAACAGGTTTTCCAGAACTACTGCGAAAATTCTATACTTGAAGCAATTCCATCGGTTTTTCAACCTGCTCAAGAAAAGAAATATCGGTTTTTATTTGATTCCATACTGCAAGAGTTTATTAATCCTTCAATAGGCTCGGAACTCATTATAAAGTCACATATATTAACCCTGATTTACCAATTGTACCATGATGCTACAGACCCTTTATCTGACAACTCAGTTCCTTTATCTGCCTATTACAGTATGATTAAAGAGGTTATTGAATATATAGATCAACATCTTGAAAATAAAATATCTTTAAGTGATCTGGCAAAACTCTCGGATTTAAGTCCGAACCATTTTCATAAGATATTTACCCAGACCATGGGAAAAACTCCGAATGAATATATTACCAAGCTTAAGATGGACAGGGCAAAGGATCTTCTTATAAGAACAAATTCCCCTGTTTCAGAAATTTCTATCCTGTGCGGTTTTGAGAATATACCCTATTTCAGTTTTCTTTTTAAAAAACATGTGGGCCAGTCCCCGGGAGAGTTTAGAAAAAGACATAGTTTTATATAATATTATAATATGCTATAATACAAAATAATGCTTCTTTAGAGATAGTGGAATCAATATTTCACTCATCCTCTGGAATAGGCATTTAATAATATACATTGTGGGATAATTACGTTAGGGAGGATAAATTATGGCAAAATCAAAAGTTGCTGTTTTAAAGACAAGCCCAGCTACCATTTTATCGGATTATCATAGATTGCTGAATCTGGCTGAATATCAGAAACATATTTCTAAAGACAAGGATACAGCATTGAAAATAAACATCAGCTGGCATTTTTTCTTTCCCGGAAGTTCTACAACACCATGGCAACTTGACGGAGTTATAAGGTCTATGAAAAAAGATGGCTATAATCCGGAACTGATTCACGGTTGCCATAACCGCACAGTTGTAATAGATGCACACTTAGGCGAAAGGGAAAACAAACATATTGATGTAATAAACGCTCATGGACTCAGAAACATACACTTATACGAAGGTGAAGAATGGGTTAATATCAAGGACGCTGTAGGCGATCTGACCAATGAGTTTCTATGCCTCAATGACGTCTATCCAAAAGGCTTTATGATACCAAAACGCTTTATAGGTGAAAACATCATACATCTGCCTACTGTTAAAACACATGTTTTCACTACAACCACAGGTGCAATGAAAAATGCCTTTGGCGGGCTTCTTAACGAAAAAAGACATTGGACTCATCCTGTTATCCATGAAACGCTGGTTGATCTTTTAATGATTCAGAAAAAGATTCATCCGGGGGTTTTTGCAGTGATGGATGGTACATTTGCCGGTGACGGTCCAGGTCCAAGATGTATGGTTCCGCACACCAAAAATGTTATTTTGGCATCCGCCGATCAGGTTGCAATTGATGCTGTGGCTGCACGTCTTATGGGATTTGACCCCCTTAAGGATATCAAGTTCATAAGGCTTGCTCATGAAGCAGGTCTGGGATGTGGTGATATAAAGGACATCGAAATAGTTGGTGATACAGATGCTCTGAATGAAAAGTGGAATTTTATAGGTCCTTTTAAAAAGATGACATTTGCAAGCAAGTGCCAGCATCTGATATATTGGGGACCTTTAAAAAAGCCTGTTGAGTGGTCGTTAAAAACCATTCTTGCACCCTGGTCCTATATAGCCAGTGTTGTATATCATGATCTATACTGGTACCCGCGTAATTTCCGGCACCTGCAGAATGTTCTGAATTCAGATTGGGGACGCCTTTTTGCAAATTGGGAACAACTGGCTCTACCTTCCGATGATGTTTCTTCACCCGGTTGGTCTGACCCGGGCGATAAAACTCTTGAAATATCGGAAGAAATGAAAGAGATATACGGAAAAGCCTTCAAAGTTCTGGGTCAGACTGTAACAAATGCACCGGAGTTCACGGCAAAGAAAAAAAAGTGAGCGGAATATAAATGTATCACTCATTGATTTTTACTTCCTTGTATTCGTTCATTTTAAAACTCTTTTCCCACAACTCCACATAGTCTCCCAATGCCCACTCGGCCATAACCAATGAATCATTTTCCTTGAGCTTTATTGAAGCTAATTGGTTATTGCCGAGTTTGTCGTCTGCTATAGGATAAATATGCAGTTTTTCTCCGGTTACTATGACGGCTATGTCCTTATTAGGCGAAGTGTAGGCATCTACTGCTCCCGGTACCCTGCTCTTTATTGAGCTCCATGAAATACACAGGGTATCGTACCATACAAGTTCTTTCGTAGGTATCACATTTATCAGGAAGTCTGCACTGGTAATATTGCTATCTGCTTTGTAGTTCATCCTTCCCTTTATAAACCAATGTCCCATTTTCCTTGTGAGTGAAATATTCTCTTCAGCTATATCGTTATCCACTTCCTCAATCCCCTGTTCTTTTAAGGTCGCCAGAAGCTCCGCCCTTGCCTTTTTAAGAGCCAATTCCCCGCTTTCACCAACAAATTCAGATATTTTCATTCCCTTTGTATTTGTTGTATTATCTACCGGAAGAATTTTATACCTCTTTCCATAAAAACTTTCGTCCCCGTCATTATTTTTTTCTGATGGAGTTATCTCAAGCGAAATATAATCATTACTTATGTACTGAATAGTCTTGAATGTATTCTCATCCTCGTCTTCTTCAAAATCTTCCCTGTCGGTTTTAAACTCAGTACAGTACCTGCTTCTTGCTACAAGCATATACGGAGTGTAAACCTTGAGATTATCCTCCAAATATGCACCTTTGACCTGCCTTCTAGGCTCAATTTTCCAGAAGCCACTCCTTCTGGGCAGAAATATATCAGCAGTCTCAAGTATGTCATCAAGAACCCTGTTTTCCGTGGAAATCCATAAGGTCTTATAACTATATATTTTTTCACCTTCCTGAACTCTACCCGTGTCTTTTTCTTTTTCTGAGCGGATACCAAGTAGTACACCTGAACTTATTAATTTATTATTTGAATATAAATTTTTATAAGTATCATCCTCGTTTCCGTCAGGCTGTTCAAACGCAAAGCTCTCTACCTTATCCGAAGTTTTCTCCATAAGCAAAACGTTATCCTGTACTATCATTACCGCATCTTTGTCATTTAGTTTGACAAACTCATACAGATATTTGTTCTCTGATGAGATAGTTATTACAAACACTTCTTTACTGGTAATGTCAAGCTCATCCAAAAGAATACCGTACCTATACATAAAATACTCCTGGGCATCGGTTCTAGTTACCATATAACCAGGCTTTGACCAAAACTGCCCTGCAATATTGACACCTTCTTTTGAAAATTCGACAGTCTTCCCAATCCATTCATTCCGGTCTTTCATTTCAGCAGATATAAAACCTGAGTTCAAGGATCGATTAACATGCCATACTCCCTCTACCGGATTGTTTTCAGGCTCAGGAGGCATAATCATAGCCTCAAAAGATGTTGTTGTACTAGAACACCCAACGAGAAAGAACAGCATTAAACATAACAATACATTCTTTGTGAAAAACCTATTCAATCTGTTCATCCCCCTTAACAGGTATTGAAATATATACATCCGTTCCCCCATTAGCTTTGCTCTTTATCTCAAATGCTCCCCCCATAAGATTTACAAGTTCATCACACACCGATAATCCTATTCCGCTACCCGGTCTGCTGTTCTTCCCCTTAAAAAACTTCTCCTTAACCTTCGGCAGTTCTTCCTGTGGTATTCCAACCCCCGTGTCTTTTATGCAAAAAACGACTCTATTTGCATCAACATGGGAAGTGAAGGTTATACTTCCCTTTGCAGGAGTATATTTAAATGCATTGTCAAGAATGTTTATGAATATCTGCTTGAGTCTGTTTTCATCCGACACTATAAAAGGTATTCCTTCCTGACAGACCACAGTAAAATTGATGTTATCTTTGTCAGCCTTCGGAGTAAGCTGCGTTTTTATATGCTTCATCAGCTTTTTCACATTCACCTTTTCTCTCCTTATAGTTACTTTCCCCGATATAAACCTTGAAAAATCCAGTAGCTCTTCAACCATTGCAGTAAGCCGATCGCTTTCTGTCTCAATTATATCAAGTCCGTCCTTAAGCATATTGTCATCCTGCAAACCTCCGTCTTTTAACGTCACAGCCCAACCCTTTATTGACGTCAAAGGCGTTCTTAGTTCATGGGACACAGATGATATAAACTCGTTTTTAAGCTGATCCTTTTTAACAATTTCTTCTGCCATAAAGTTCATAGTATCGGAAAGCTTTCCCAATTCATTGTCTTCTCTTTTTCTGCACTTTACACCAAAATTCCCCAAAGCCATTTCACCTGCAGTGTTTGTAATTTCTTTCAAAGGCCCAACAATGGAATTTGCAAGTATAAAACTCAGAAGTCCACAAATAAATATTACCATGGTTCCTATAATAATAAACACCTTTGCAATCTTTTCTATCTCTATATTTGCTTCTTTGAGTGATGTTACAAACCTCAAGACTCCTACTATAGAATCCCCTGATTTTAGCGGACTTGATACTGCAAGAACCCTATGACTGTCATAACCCACCCTTCCCATCCATTTTCCTATCTTTCCACCTAGTGCATTTTTGACATCTGCTGTATCCAGCTTATCCGCAGGTATCACACCTATTGAATCCATAAGTACTTTCCCGTCAAGGTCAATTATTTGCACTTGGGCAGGGGTTTGCTTCCAGAATGTATCTACATTGTTTAATACGTTCTCATGCAAAGTCGCATCAGAAAAATATCCCAGATATATATCTGAAGATATCTTGATTCGATTCACCATGTTATCCTCAAGGGTTCTGTAATAATTCTTTCTTATTACATCAACAAGCAGGATTTCAAGCGTAAAAACAGTTATAATTACAATAAGCATGAAGCTTAGGATAAGCTTCGTTCTTATGCTCTTCATGTCATAAAGCCTTCCTCAGTCTGTATCCATGCCCCCATACAGTCTCAATAAACTGGGGTTTTGACGGATCATCCTCAATTTTTTCCCTGAGCCGCCTTATATGCACATCCACAGTTTTGACATCACCGTAATACCTCGACCCCCATACAAGATCCATTAGCTCATCGCGGCTGAATGCCTTATCCTGATTCTCCATAAACGCTTTCATAACTGCAAATTCTTTAGGGGTCAATTCGATATATATACTGTTTTTGAAAAATTTTTGTGATTTCAAGTTTAATTCCAGATTCCCAAGGGTAATTATATCGGTGCTTTCCTCTTTTGCCCTGTCCGTTCTCCTTAAAACAGCTTTCATCCTCGCCACCAGTTCAAGAGGATTAAAAGGTTTTACCATATAGTCATCTGCACCGATTTCAAGTCCCACAATCTTATCAACGTCCTGTCCCTTCGCAGTAAGCATTATAATGGGTACATCCGGCATTAAATATCTTATCTTTCTGCAAACATCAAACCCATCCATGCCTGGAAGCATAATATCAAGCACGATCATGCCCGGCTTAAAAATTTTAAGCTTATCAAGAGCTTCTTCTCCAGACCCAGCTTCAGTAACTTCGAAACCATTCCTTGTAAGGTTTATGTTTATGAATTTTCTTATGTGAACCTCATCCTCAACTATGAGAACCTTTACACATTCTTCACTCATATTTCCCCCTGATCAGGCCTCTTACAGCAAAACGAAAGAGGCAAATTGTGCACCCACGATGGGTACGAAATTTTATTAATGTTTTTATAGTTTTATCTTAACACAATAACTGTCGATTCGCTATAGAATAAAGGGTTAATAAAGAGTTAAAAAATGTTTACAAAAAAGCAACACACATGAAGAGAAAGCTTCGAGACATCGAGTCCCTTGCTTTTTGCCGGATTTCCTTTCAGGAAATGATCCTAAAAAACCCCGCAAGTCATTTCTTGCGGGGTAATTATGCTTTATCTACCTTTAAAGTTATATCATGCTTACAGCGTCAAGAACTGATTGATTTATTTCCAAATCGTACTGCTTATCTGCTTTCCATTGCTCAACAGATTTCATGTATTTATCCGTCTGAAAATCAACCATAATTGCGTCCTTTGCATTCTCAAAACCCGATTTGCCTATGAATTTCATAACATGGAAACCATATGCTGTTTCCACAATGCCCATATCTCCTTCTTTTGCATTGAAAGACCAATCCTCAAATTCGGGCATCATCTCATATTTGCCGAAGGTATATTCTCCTCCAATGTCCTTTGAGCCCGAATCCTCTGAATATTCTTTCACAAGTTCCTCGAAATCTTCTCCATTTTTAGCCTTGTCCAATATTTCTTCAGAAAGCTTTTTCTTGTTAGCCTTTTCTTCTTCAGCAAGGGGTTGACCTGTAGCATCCTGTGAAAGAATCAAAATATGCTTGACGGTAACCTTATCGTAGAGAGCACTATTCTCACCATAGAAAGCTTGAAGCTCTTGGTCTGAAAAAGGTATTGCCTTTGTTTCCTCAGTCGCATATTTCCCAGCAAGATAGTATTCCTCATAAATTGATTCTAGCTGCGCAAGGGTTACACCAAACATCTCCTTGCATTTCACATCTGCATTATCCCTGTTTCCTTCCCCTTCAGTTTCAACAAACTGATCAATATATGATTTTGCCTCACTTAACTCCTCTTCATCCAGTTTTAAATCTTTTTCTCTTGCTTTAATCATAACGATTTTTAACTCTTTTAGCCTGTCAAGACTCTCTTCTTTTGCTTTGGTAATGCTTTCAGCATTATCAGCATTTTGCCAAAAAGCCTTTACCGCCTCAGCGTCCATAGGATTTACTCCTACATTTTGTTCAAAGCCTGCTTTTACGTAATTAAGCATAAACTTGAATTCAGGTACAGTTATCTTTTCGCCACTAACGGATGCAACGTAATCATCTTCCGATACATTGCTATTATTATTTTGAAACTTTGACGAACATGCAGAAAAACTAAACGCAATAATAACGGATAAAGCAACTAATAAAACTCTTATACTTTTCATATTTAACCCCCATAATAAATTTTGCCTTAAGTATATCTTTAAATAAGGCATTAACAAACAACTCCAATCTAAATATTAATAATAAGGCAATTTGCAAATGAAAACAAATGAAATTTTTACTTCTATATATATTGAAGTTTGTTTTTATACTCCATTTTACCACTTTAAAAGTTAACTTACAATCACATTTATCCTCTTTTCCTTATATATCCTTATGTATAGCTAGCAATTATCTTCACTAGTTATAAGCACAATATTCCTTCACAGTACCGCATAAAAACCACATAAAAATTTCGTACCCATCAGGAGTACGAAATTTGCCTCTTTCATTTTACTGCAAGGGCTTAAATAAAATTTTACCTCTTTCATTTCACTCCAAGAGGTCTAACAAAATAAAGTGCCCATCGAGGTCACTCTATTTTACCTCTTTCATTTCACTCCAAGAGGTCTAATATGAAAAAAGAGAGCTCATCACTCTCTTTTTATCCTACCATCTGTTTCCGAAACTTCTTCCGCCACCCCTGTTATTGTTCCTCTGTTGCTTCCTTGCTCTTCTGCAATCGGGGCACCTTTGCGGCTCGTTGTCAAATCCTTTTTCTTTGTAGAAAGCCTGTTCGCTTTCGTTAAAAACAAACTCCGTATTGCAATCTTTGCAGGTTAAAACTTTATCCGCCATATCTATATACCTCCTAAATTATTTGGACATTTTTATCCTTAACTTCTCACACCAAAAAATTCAGGAGAGTCGTGTTCAGAAAAATTGATCCATATTAATATATAGTGACTAACTATTATATTGTATCATGAAAAACAAATTTATGCAATATTTTTTGAACGGGTTTTCGGCAGTTGAAAATTGCAGTGCAATGTAAAATCTTTATCGCATTTAATATAATCATATAAATAATTTTATATTTTTTTAAAATTACGAACAAAAATTTTACTGGCTACGAACTTTATTATATATGACAATATTATTTGTCGCATGCTTTCCATACTTTATCCTTTTTCATTTAAATAAAATGCGGAGAATTCCGCATTTTATTTTGTTTAGATCCATTTCCTGAAAGGAAATTCGGCAAAAAGCGAGGGACTTGATGTCCCGAAGTTTTTTACCATATATAACATTATTGATGTTCTTTTATATAATTACAGTAAATGTTTTAATATGTTTCGAAAATATTTATAACTTTTAAAGGAATTCTTACTAAAGTGTCGAATTATAATTATATGTAAAACCATTTATGTCTTCTTATGTATTAATCTTCTTATGATACTACTCCAAAAAGCAAAAAATAAAATACCACTGGAAAGGGATGAATAAAATGTTTACATGCAGTCGAAATAATCTTTTGAAGCAAATTATCGTTCTGGTTTTATTGGCTTCTGTTTGTGTGTCCTTAAGCAGTTGTGGTGTTAAAGCACAAAAGGAATACCGGGTGGGCATTCTGTCAGGATTGGATTATCTTTACGATGCAACCGAAAGCTTTAAGTCCAAAATGTCTGAATTAGGATATGTTGAAGGTGAGAATATTACTTATATCATTAAAAAGACAAATTCTGACTTTACCGATTATGAGAATTTCTCCAAACAATTTGTAGAAGACAAGGTTGACTTGATCTTTTGTTATCCAACCGAAGCTACATTGGAATTGAAGGAAGCAACAAAAGGAACCAATATACCTGTAGTTTTTGGAGTTACAAATATTGAAGACACCAACCTTGTCAACAGTGTCCGTGAACCAGGGGGAAATGTAACAGGTGTGCGCTATCCAGGTCCCGATTTGGCTCTAAAGCGTTTCGATGTAATACGTCAAATAGTGCCAGAAGCCAAGAGAATATTACTACCTTACAGTTCGGATTTACCTGTTTGCTATCCTCAACTTGAAGCACTGCGTCCGATAGCCGAAAAAGCCGGCATAACACTGGTAGAAGCTCCTTTAAAAACACCGGAAGACCTTGCGGCATATTTTGATTCACATGATGTTGAAGGTGATATAGGATTTGATGCCATACTGTCCATAGCTGAGATGTTTGGTGCAATGCCAGACACATTTCTTGTTATGGTAAAGTTCGCCAACAAACATAATATCCCCTTTGGCGGAGCCTATATGAATTTTGAAGGATACGCATCACTATTTGGTGTCAATATAAATCCATCTGTAACTGGTCAAAAAGCAGCAGTTCTTGCAGATAAAATACTATCTGGTGAGGACCCTGCAACTGTGTCGGTAGTATCTGACGAAAGCTTTATACAAATTGACTACAAGGAAGCACAAAAAAGGGGCTACAGCATCTCCGACGAACTATTAAGTCAGGCAAGTGAAATCATAAAATAGCTTAGACATTTCCTTTAGCATTTTTGCTTGATAAAGTTCTGTTTTCTTATTCAAAAACTAAGTTGCATCTAACAAATGTTTATATGCAACTTAGTATTTTGAATATATAGATAATATCTTAAGAAATCGTTACTAAGGGATAGGTGAAATATTATTTTAGATTTTTTTATGTGAAATTGTAACCGAATTTATATTTTCAACATTTCTAAACATTGTTATCTGGAGGAGTGTACAAATGACACTGCGGAATGTATCCAAATCCTTGGCAAAAGCGCATAATTTAGTATTATCATTAATAAAAATACGTGGACTTGCTGCAACCCTGACTCTTGCATTTTTGATAGTAAGCACTACCGCCGTGATAATCAGTAGCAGCATAAATATATATAGTAACTTTCTGAGCAATCAAGAAGTTGTAGCTAAACAGCAACAGGTTGTTGCCAATGAAGCTGTTGAGGAGGTTAAATGCTTTATTCAAGAAATAATTGTTACACTTACTTCTGTCGGTAATGTTAATAACAACCTGATAGATAACAGTGAGATGCAAAAGAATATAATGGGTAAACTTTTAGGTCTTAATTCAGCCTTCCGACAAGTAGCTCTGACAGATGCACAAAACGTAGAACTATCAAGGGTTTCACGATTATCAAATTCAGCGGAGGGTCAATTGACCGATGCAAATAAAGAGGAAGCATTTCATCAAATGGATTCCTCACAGCATTATATAAGCCCGGTTTATGTTGATGACATAACGTTTGAGCCTATCATTATAATTGCGGTTCCTATAAAAAACAATATAGGTGATAAAACTGGCACCATTCTAGCTGAACTCAATCTAAAATTCATGTGGGACTTGATAGACTCAATGTCTATCGGCAAAAAAGGTCTGGCATATGTTGTAGACAGAAACGGAGACTTGATTGCCTTTAGTGATGAAACTCGTGTCATAAAAGGGGAAAATTTATTAAAACTAAAAAAGGTTTCAGAGTTTGCAAATAACAGTAACGTACCTAATAATGAACACAAAGCGGATGTATCAAAAGGAATACTAGGCTATGATAGTGTAACTTCCTTTGTACCGTTAATCCAACCTGATTGGGCTATAGTAATTGAAGTACCAGTTTCAGAAGCATATGAACCAATAATCAAAAGTTTAGTAGTATCCTTATTGGTAATGCTCTTTAGTTTTACCTTCGCCATTATTGCAGGCATATACCTCTCAAAAAGAATTACAAAACCTATAGTAAATTTAAGAAATGCCACAAAGATAATCAGCAAAGGTGATCTAAATGCAAAAATTGATATCGTATCTAAAAACGAAATTGGAGAATTAGCCGCCAACTTTAATCAGATGGTTGTAAATATAAGCTCTTTAATAGCAAATGCAAAACAAGCCGCCAATGTAATACTTGAGCAAAGCCTTCTGCTAAAAGAAGGAGCAAGTCAATCGGCTCAAACAGCTGAAGCTGTTGTCTTAGCTATGGAACAAATCAGCCAGGGAACCGAAGAACAGGCTCACGAAGCCCAAACAACCACCGGAAAAACAAACACCCTTGGAGTAGAAATTGACAACGTAGTTTTGAAAGCATCGGAGGTTGAAAAAATTACCGAATCCACCAAAGACTTAAGCATAAAATCGAAAGATACTGTACAATTGCTTATTAAGAAAGCTAAAGAAACCGATAGAATAACCAGAATATTTTCTGAAGATACCTCGAACTTAAATAGAAGCATAGAGAAAATACGCAGTATTACCAATGCTATTGCTACCATAACAAAAAAAACCAAACTATTGTCACTGAATGCACGAATTGAAGCAGCAAAGGCAGGAGATGCCGGTCTCGGTTTTACTGTAATTGCAAGCGAAATAAGCAAACTTGCAGTTCAGTCACAGGAATCTGCCAAAATGATTGATCCTATACTTAAGGAGATACTTCTTAATACAGAAAACTCTACAAAAACGTCAGAGCAGGCACACCAGATTGTTGAAGACCAGATGCAAGCGGTATATTCTGCCCAGAATGCTTTTGATGAGGTTGTTTCTGCAATGGATGATATCATTCAGAGGATTATTGAAATGAGTACAATAATTAAAAAGATAGACAGTTTCAAAGAGGAAACAATTAGTTCAGTAATGACGATCAGTACAATTTCCCAAGAAACCGCTGCTTCCAGCGAAGAAATTTCAGCTTCATCCGAAGAGCAAAAGGCTATTGCCGACCAAGTCAAAGATTTCGCTGACAATTTGTATAAAATGGGGGTAAAACTGGCAGATGCCATAAATATATTCAAAATCAATTAAATATTTATACATACAATCGCCTTAACACAACGGCTTGCAATATAATCAATACCGGTACTCCAACCATGAACAACCAATGTTTTGTTTTGTGCCGGAGTAGAAGCATTGACAGATATAATCCCAGTGACCCACCAAATGAAGCAAATAAGAACAGGGTCTTTTCAGGAACACGCCTTCTGTGCTTTACGGCAGCCCTCTTGTCGAATGCAGATAAAAAAAACGTAATACTATTAACAGCAACAAGATAATATGTGATATAATTCATACTCAAAATTTCCCTCTGTCCGTTAAACCGGATAATTCCCTTCAAGCAACATATTTGTTATGTCAAGTATAGGTTGAACATCAGGTACTGTTTCATAACCTTTCATAAAAGACGACTTTGACGAAGCGGTTTCCTCCTTTAGCATCCATACGCTAAATCCAGGTTCAAGACTCATTGACTCCCAATCCACTTTAGGTCCATGGATGTAAAATCCGTCCAGTTTTTCTCTGAAAGAATACAGTGCATTGTTATAACCAACTACTACAAGCGGATATTTCTTCTGCGGCTCCTTTTGAAGCCAGCCGGGTTCAATTTTATCCAAAGCATTTTTATCTATCCATAAGGCCGATTCTTTATCCGCGTGGGATTTCAGACTCTCAAAACTATCGGTAACAATAACCTCCGGATGCCTTGAGAGTTCCTCCGCATTAAGCACCATGTCCTCCCCGGATACCAAGTATACTGCTTTAGGCTCAGGGGCTTCCTCAATTGTATCTACAATGCTGACTCCATGTTGTATTTCGTCAGTCTGAATAGGCTTTAATTCATCCTCCTGAGTACATCCACCCAGCAGCAGAACTACAGCAAAAATCAGCAGAATTTCTTTTATCCTCTTGACATAAAACATATGTAACACCTCTCAGTAAAATAGTAATCTCAGTAGCTATATTACAGAATAATACCGATACATTTCTAAACTGATACTCTATAATACTCCCCTTCGTTATCAATATATCGCGTTAGAAACAATTTGTTTTATTAAAACAATACTATTATATCATATAATATAAAATAAAATAAAATAATATAATATCATTATTTTAAGTTCAACAATTCGCATTAAGTACAATTTTGAGTCACAAATCTTGATGCTGTTATCTTAATATGAGCTGTGTTTCTAATACAAAATTATGAAATATTACAGTAATTCTAATACTTGACAGCACTCGCGCCAATTTATATAATTAGGCTAACGCACGTATATTATCGAAAAATTGATTTTATCCTTCACAGTGATTGTATGAAGCAAAGGATAACCATTTGTATATTGTTAAAAACTTAACTTTCCCACTTATAGTATTTTGAGGCTCTGGTGGCTCACAAGTTAAGGTCAAAAAGTTTACTTTTTGACCGCGGTGAACAATGCTACGTTAGTGGCAAAGAGCCCATAAATACTGTGGAAAAGTTGAGTTAAAAGGTACAGAATTGGACATATCATGAGTGTGGAATATAAATCCAGGAGAGTAAACATGTATAAGAAAATAGCTTTAGTAGCTTTATTAAGCATAATTATATTCTTGTCGTCAACTTCTTTTTCAGCCTATAATATAACAAGCACTGACTGGATGAACGATCTTGGTCAGGGTAGCATATCAACTGTTCCGGGAAACGAGGGTGACGTTCAACAGGAGATTTATAAAACTTCCACTTACAAAAGTGCAGTGCATACCAACAATTGGTCAAGTTCAGTATATTGGGTAAAGTTTTCAGAACCTTTGTATCCTCATCCGCTTGCATTTCGCTGTGTACAAACCGGTTTACAGGTCGGTTATCCTCATTTGACGCCTGGGAATGAACCAAATACAATGTTAACAGATGCAAACAGTGATTTTATTGTAGAGCCTTCTACATTTACACCTATTGATGCAAAGGTCGACAAAGAAACCGACTGGTCTATCGATATACTTATGTCAAACGGCTCACAATCCATGAAATCGACTATAGCTCATGGAAGTCCATATGCATATTTTAATTTCACAAGTGCGCTACCGAAGTTGACGTTTAATAACAGTGCACCTTCAGTATATATAGGGGATGCATCAAAAAACTGCCTGGCCATCAAAATCAATAACAACTGCTATGGCTTATATGCCCCTGAAGGTTCTACATGGACAGGTATAGGGACTAAAGCACTAACATGTAATTTACCTTCAGGGAGGAATTATTTTTCCATTGCCCTTTTGCCCGATGCTTCTGAAAACACTTTTAATTTCTACAGACAACATGCATATGCATTTATTACCGACACAAGGGTTGAATGGAAGTACAACGAAGCTGACAGCACCGTAACTACAACTTTCAAGATTGCCACCTCACCAATGGAAGGTACAAACAGTAATACCATTATTGCACTGTATCCTCATCAATGGAGAAACAACACAAACATTTCACCTCTTGCGTATTCATACAATTCCATAAGAGGAACCATGAAAACTATAGCAGGATCAAGCTTTAACACCCAATACAAGTATAATGGCATACTTCCGGCACTTCCGGATTCAATTTCCACTGACTCGGCTTTAAAAGCAAAATTGCAGGGTTTTGTAGATCAGGCGGAGAGCAAAACCCCCTATATAGATTCTGACGATACATATTGGGCAGGCAAAGACTTCGGACGAGTGGCAAACCTTATTCCAATTGCCGAACAGATTGGTGACAGTACAGCTTCCAACAAATTTCTTTCCGAAATGAAGAGCAAGCTTGAAAACTTCTTCACATATACTCCCGGAGAAAACAAAAACTTTTTTTACTATAACAACAATTGGGGCGCTTTGATAGGCTGGCTTCCAAGCTTTGGCTCCAATACCGAGCTTAATGACCATCACTTCCATTATGGTTATTTTATACAAGGAGCCGCACAGGTCGCTTTAAGAGATCCCGACTGGGCTTCTGACAACCGTTGGGGTAAAATGATCAAACTGATTATAAGCGATTTTGCAAACGGTGACAGAAATGATACAAGGTTTCCCTTCCTGAGAAATTTTGACCCCTACGCAGGGCATTCCTGGGCATCAGGTCATTCAAAATTCTTAGACGGAAACAATCAGGAATCATCCTCAGAGGCAACCAATGCATACCAGTCCATGATACTTTTTGGTGAAGCGATAAATGACAAATCCATAAGAGATCTTGGCATATACCTCTATACCACCGAAATACAGGCAATCAACAACTATTGGTTTAATCTTTACTCAGATGCCTTTGATAAAAGTTATAACCACAATACAGCAGGAATGGTGTGGGGAAGCAAATATTCCCATGCAACCTGGTGGACAGCTGACCCTATACAGATACATGGCATAAACTGGATGCCCATTACAGCTGCATCTTTGTATCTTGCAACAGATCCCGGTTATATTAAAAGAAATCTTGATGAAATGTGGGCAGAAGTGAACGCTTATACCGGTGCAGATAAAAATCCCGATATGTGGCAGGATATAGTCAGCGAGTATTTGGCTTTATATGACCCTGAAGCTGCACTGAGAAGATGGAATGAAAACGGAGCAGTGGAAGATGGTGAGTCAAGAGCACATACATACCATTGGATTCGAAACTTAATGGAGCTTGGAACTCCAGATTTTACTGTTTCTGCCGATACACCTCTTTATTCCGTTTTTAAAAAGGGAAATAGAAAAACATATGCAGCTTATAATGCAACCAATAGTACAAAGAGAGTGATTTTTTCCGATGGCATGATACTTGATGTGCTACCTAAATCAATGGGCTCATCAATGGGAACAGGCACAAACCATACACCTGTACCGACAACTCCTTCACCTACAAATCCACCCTACCCGCCTACACCAACTCTGTCAGTTTCCGGAGCGGATATTTTGTTGATTGATAATTTTAACAGCGCCGCACAATGGCAGGCAAAAAGGAATAGTTTAAACCAAAGTATTGTAACTAATGGGGGACTTTACAATCTTGAAGGGGATAAAAATCTGCACTTTTTCTATAACGGAGGTTCGTTGCCTGAGTCATTTGATACTTATATAAACAGAAACATATCAAATTACGATTTCCTAGTCTTAACAATAAAGGGTGTCCAAGGCGGTGAAGAAACGGGCATAAGTCTTTCCATGAATGACACAAGCAAAGAAGCTTCTCTACCCCTTGCAAAATACGGAACATTGTCCGATTCATATAAAGACATATCAATACCCTTGAACCATTTTGCAGTGAATCTTTCAAACATTTCATATTTGAGGTTTTCGGGTATCGGAACCGCCCAAACTGTGAAAATTGACGAAATAAAACTCGCTAAATCCGGAACTGGTCCTGTTCCGACGCCTGATTTCATTTATGGTGATCTGGACGGGGATGGGGCAGTTGTATCAACAGACTATGCACTTTTAAAGAGATATCTTTTAGGTGTTATTGATTACCTTCCAAGCAAAAACGGAACAAGGGCAGCTGATGTAAACAGGGACGGGTCAATAAATTCAACTGACTATTCTCTTATGAAAAGGTTTTTATTAGGTATTATTGATAAATTTGATTAAAGGCAGTTTGAATTTCATAGCACTATAATCCCCTTTCTTTCCTATTTATCTTCAATCTTTTCAAAATACAGTTCAGGCAAAACAATTCTTATTTCCCGGTCAAGGTTTTCCCTCTTCCAGTATACAATAAATCTGATATTTGCTGTCTTTGGAACATAATTTCTTTTAATCATATCCTCAATTTTTGCAATCATCTGTTTTGAAAATTTCACCACCTTCTGTCCTTTTGAATTACAACAGCAATCACCGTCAACAAAGAGCTCCTCCCCACAATGCAACTTTGAAATAAGCTCTTGTCCGTAAAGAAAATAATCCAGCCATACATCCTTATAGCCCAGTTGCATTGCCAATTGTTCAGGCAGAGGATAGACCTTATCGTCATTTAAGTTTTCAAGATTCTCTGCCTTTATAAAATCAAGATAGTTTCCGTTATAGTAAATTGAAAGATTCCGCTTTGCCCTTGTAATGGCAACATAGAGCTGTCTTAAAGCCTCATCTGTCCCAATGCTGAATTGATCAAGCATCAGAAAAATATTGTCAAACTCCCGCCCTTTCGCCTTGTGAATGGTAGAAACAAATATTGTTTCAATATTCTCTCCAAAGAAATCTTCAAGCTTAGACTCCCGTATGAAAACCTCCAGGTCAGATTTATATTTGTATTTTGGATTGACCGACTCAAAATCCTTTATAATATTCATGCATATATCAAGATTGGGACTTTTACTGAACCTGTCTATCAGCTTTTTTTTCGCATCTGACCAAATATCAGCACAAATGGTATACACATCATCGGTCAAATTAAGTCGGCTTAAAAAATACCGTACTTCCAAAAGATTATACAAACTGAATCCATCATTTGACTGAATCAGCTTTGCCTGCATACCGTTTTTCGCAAGAAGTCCGGTAACCTGCAGCGCTTCTTCATTAGTCTTAGTCAGCACACAAGTGCTTCCGGCAAGACCTTGCAACAAAATATCATCTACAACCGGTGTAATAAGATTCCCTCTCTTAATACTTACCAGTTTGATTTTCCCATTGTCACTTTGAACAGCAATAACAGGTGTTTTCTTTAATCTACGAGGAAGCTTCTGCAAAAACTGGTTTGCAAAATCAACAAGATTTCTCTTGCTTCTATAGTTTTCAACCAGTTCATACATAACCGCATTTTTTTCATTAATCAGCATCTCAAGATATTTCGAACTTGAGCCTCTGAATTCGAAAATATTCTGATCATCATCCCCAACTGCAATAACACGCATGTCTTCATTATGCTCCATCAGCGCACTGACCAGCTCAAACTCATCAGCATCCATGTCCTGCGCTTCATCAATTACCAAAACGGTTTTGGTGATTTTTCCCGTCTCAACTTCTCCACTTTTAATTTTCTTTATTGCTTCCTGTATTATTTTTCCGGACTTCTCAAGCGTACCCACCCTTCCCAGCAAATCAAAGCAATAGGAATGAAAGGTTTTTATCTCAATGTAGTTGGCAGCATTGCCGATAAGTTTTAATAAACGCTTTTTGAACTCAGTGGCTACAGACCTTGAAAAAGTCACCATCAACAGTTGTTCATGCTTTACATCCTCCATAAGCAATAATGACGCCAGCTTGTGAACCAGAATCCTTGTCTTTCCGCTTCCGGGTCCTGCCGCTGTAACAATATATTTTGATTGGTTATCGTTGATAATCTTCAACTGGGTAGGTGACAATTCTCCAAAAAGCTGCCTAAACTTGGCAGGTGTTATATTCCTTTTGATTTCATCCTCCCGGCTGCCCTTAAAGTATTTTTTAAGAAAAGAGGTGTAATTCAGTTGAAAATAGTCATCCACAAATTGCAGTGCAACTTTGTAATCATCAAGCATTTTCTTTGCATATTCTCCAACTATATGAATCTGCTGCATTTTGTTCTGGTAAAACTGCTCCAGTTTCCGGTAATCATCGGCTTTATAGCGTATCTTATTATCCTGCTCAATACGCTCTATTGTAAGGGTATTGTAAATAACCATAAATCCGCCTTCAATTTTTAATGCTTCAATTTTTGAAAGGTAAAAAAGAGCATCCTCGATATCTTCAGATGAGGCTTTTACATTAAAAAGTGTAATCCTGTTATCAAATTCCTCTTTCAGCTCAAGAACTGAAAACTCAATCAAAACTTCTTCTTTATTCATTTCGTCAGCACTTCTTTTTATATTGCTCTTATCATAGAGGTATTCCATTATAAATTGCGCCAATTCATAGCGTTTTGCAAGCCTTTCCTCAAGTTCTTTCCTTTCATAAAGACAAATAAGTGCAATATGATTTCTGGAATAATCGTTCTGTCTCTTAATCCAGTTCTTAATCACCCAGAAGTTTATAAGGATTTTTATCCTGTTTGGTGTTACGTCACTGCAACCGTTTTGTTCTGCCTGCTCATTAAGCTCTTTTATGTTAAATGTTCTTTCCTCCTTCGATATAACAGACAGTAAAAACTTCTCAATCTGCTGAAAGGATTTCAATATTCCAAGTGAATGGTTTTTGTTCTCCCTTTTCTTTATATACGCTGTCAAGTCCTTTGCCTTCGCTAAAATCCTTTCTTCCCTAAGAAGATTTA
Source organism: uncultured Oscillospiraceae bacterium (assembly GCA_964409165.1). GTDB lineage: Bacteria > Bacillota > Clostridia > Acetivibrionales > Acetivibrionaceae > CAYPCH01. The sequence goes on from CAYPCH010000037.1 coordinate 25,850, forward strand.
CTATCTGAATTACTTCCCGCAGTTCAATTCCCAGAATATCTGAAATATAATCTACTCTCGATTCTGCTTCCTCATTGCTTGCAATCTTCCTGCTTTTGCTAGATATAAGCATACTGATTATCCTTATTGCTTTCTCCTTTTGCTTTTCATCAAACTTATCGGAGGCACGTATTCTGTCATTAGCTTCCTGAGCATTTTTTGAAAGAATGCTGTCTGCAAATACCCTTGGCATATTATAACCTCGTTTTAAATATCCTGCATCTTCCAATGCTGCAATCGCTGTTTTTACACGCATTTCAATCTCTCCGATATTTTCGTCCCAGCCTGCCTTACGGGCAATCTCCAAAGCAGATTGAGATACTTTCGAACGAAATCTGGTAATATCCTTTATTGCTTTCCATATCTGCTGGATCTCTTTTATGCCAATTTTGGTCTGATTCAAAAGAATAAAATGCTTGTTCAAATCTTCATCATTATATAGCACAAAACAATCTGCCGAAATATTTTCATCCCGTCCGGCTCTTCCTGCTTCCTGAACATAGTTTTCAAGAGAATCGGATATTTCGTAGTGTATTACCATGCCGACATCCTTCTTATCCACTCCCATACCAAACGCAGATGTTGCAACCATGATCTGTATATCTCCTGTTGTAAATTCATCTTGATTCTGGCTCTTTTCCTGCTTATTCATTTTACCGTGATAAGCCTTTGCCTTATAGCCATCCTTAACTAATTTCCCAGCGAGTCTATCTGCCTTTTTCGTCCGGGAAACATATACAATGGTAGGACATTTTTTCTCTTCAATGAGATCTCTCACCGTATTATATTTTTCTTCTTCGTTCTCTCTCATAAATACGGTGTAGGAAAGATTGCTCCTTGATGCACCCGATCTGAATATTTCCAGCTCAATAGAAAGCTTTTCTTTAAAGTAATCCCGGATATCCTCTATTACCTTTTGCTTCGCAGTAGCAGTAAAGCAGGAGACCGGTATACTGCCTTCAATATTCTTCCTTTCCTGAAGTGACTTTATAAAGTCACCGATATATAAGTAATCAACCCTGAAATCCTGTCCCCAAGAAGAAAAGCAATGTGCTTCGTCAATAACGAACCGGACAACATTCCTTCCTAAAAGCAAACGCTCTATAGTCTTCGAGCGCAAGGACTCTGGCGAGATATAAAGGATGGAAGCAGAACCGTCTTTAACTCTCTCCACTGATTTTGCCCTTTCAATTGGGTCAAGCATACCGTTAATGGTAACCGCTTCTGTAATGCCAACCTTTTCTAAGTTGTCAACTTGATCCTTCATCAGGGACTGCAAAGGCGAAATAACCACTGTCAATCCCTTAGTACTTACTCCGCTCATCAAAGCCGGCACCTGAAAAGTAATTGACTTCCCACCTCCGGTGGGAAAAATAGCCAGAAGCGATTTGTTGGCAACCGCAGCTTTAACGGCTTCCTCCTGCAAGGGCTCACCTGCATATTTTCTATAGGAATCAAACCCAAAGAATCGTTTTAATCCTTTATGAATATCAAGGGCTTTATCGCAATAAACGCACCCAGTAAGACATGAGTTGCCCCTTAACAAATACATTATTTTCTCAACTGCTCTAAAATTCCTGATAACCCACGCAGGAGTAATTGAATACCTGCTTTTGGTGTTTATCAGAGCCAGGCAATAGGCAAGCTCAACAGGATATTCCTGAACCATTCTGGATATATCAGCCTTTTCACATATCAAGGCATAAAACTTTTCACGTACCAGCTTTTCAACATTTGCACCATTTTCTTTATAATTAATGAACTGAAAAAAAGAGCAAAATTCCTCTTTATCTTTTAACAAATAATAATAAATTTCCTTAATCATATTATCCGCATTATTAAAAGTAGCCACCTCATCAAAGAAAAGGTCTCTGGCCTTTATTGAGTCAGTAAGAGGATTGTTTATATCGTCTGTCTGAAGCTTATCATCCTTAAGCAGGGCATGATAAGGTCTGGTTGGGAACAAAAGGGGTGATAGAAATAAGGTATCAATAAACTTTATATTATTGATACCTGTAGCAACAAATGCACTCTTTAAGTACTTTAAATCATGCATTAGAATATTATGTCCGCAAATATATTCTATTCCGTCAAGAAATCTAGTAAAATTTGCAACAGAATCAGAATGAAAAGAAGTGCCATCACCTTTAATACCACCAATATCAACAATTCTGCCGCTATTCGGTTCAACTTCGGTATCAATAAAAGCAATGGGTTTAATAGCTCTTCCCTCCTATAAATACTTTTATAAAAATAATTTTCTTATTTAATTATAACACATTGTCAGGACATTCCTAAATTCTCAGTTAAAAAAAGTGTAGCTTTGCTTTATTGTGAGCAAAAATGCCAAGCAATTTAATTCCCATAATATTATTTACTCAACTTTACCACAGTATTTATAGGCTCTTTGCCACTAACGTAGCATTGCTCACCGCAGTCAAAAAGTAAACTTTTTGCTCTTAACTTGTAAGCAATCAGAGCCTCAAAATACTATAAGTGGGAAAGTTGAGTTATTTATATCAATGCTATCTGCTATTATAATTTTTGCCAGGGTTGCCGATAAAAATTATATAGTTGTAACAAAACTAATACACAGAAAAGAGTGAAAAATATAATGATAAAAAAATTTAAGCTTATACTTTTAATTGGGCTTGTTTTGAGTATACTTGTTTTGGTTGGATGCAAAAAACCAGATGCATTTGGAGAACTGAATAACAAAGACAATCAGCAGGAAGACAATTCAAATTCTGCTCAAAAGGATGTAGAAATAGAGTTTTGGACATGGTCCCCAAATCAAGTGTTAATAGACCAGTTTGAGTTGGATAATCCAGGTATAAAGGTTAAAACGAAGCAAATTGATTATTTCAGCTGTAAGGAAGAATACTTAAAGGCATTATCAGGTGGAGCAGAGCGCCCTGATGTAATTATGTTTTATAAAAGTATTTTTGGGGATTTTACATTGAACGGTGTACTTCAGGATTTGCTTGTGGAACCATTCAATGCAGGAAAATACCAAAAGGATTTTCCAAGATGGGAAAGCGGATTATCAATAGATAACAAACAACTGCTATCCCTTACTTATTCTGCTACACCGCAAGTCTCCTTGTATAGGATGGATATAATGAAGGAGAACGGTTTCCCGTACGAACCTGATGAAGTGGCAAAATTCCTTGAAAATCCGGACAATATATTGGCTGTCGCTGAAAAACTAAAGCCGCAGGATAAATTTATTTTTCAGTGGGCCTTTGATTTGACTAATGTGGTTGGAATGTCCGATGGAGTTTTTGATAAGGACTTAAATTATATAGATTATGGAGAACCTCTAAGAAAAGCGTTGGACATTGCCAAAACAGCC
>CAYPCH010000038.1:0-28830 GCA_964409165.1 uncultured Oscillospiraceae bacterium
TTATCAAGCAATGAGTCTTCAATAGCTGTAACTTTGTCAGATAGTATACATGTATGGAATGCCATCATTGCGATCTCTTCCATTACTACAGCATTATGCACAGCATCATTTGCACTTTTGCCCCAACAAAAGGGACCATGATTATTTACAAGTACTCCTGGAACATGAAGGGGGTTAATATGTTTAAAACCTTCAACAATAACATTCCCTGTCTGTTTTTCATACTCTCCTTCTATCTCCTCAGCTGTAAGCTTTCTTGTACACGGAATTTCACCATAAAAATAATCAGCATGAGTAGTACCTAACGGAACCACTCCTCTTCCACTCTGAGACCAAATAGTTGCCCATCTTGAGTGAGTATGCACAATCCCGCCAATCTCCTTAAAATTATTATAAATAACAATATGTGTAAGTGTATCGGAGGAAGGTTTAAACTCTCCTTCAATCTTTTTTCCGTTCAAATCCACTACAACCATATGTTCAGTTTTCAATTTTTTATAGGGTACTCCGCTGGGCTTTATAACTACCAGACCTCTTTCACGGTCAATCCCACTGACATTACCCCATGTGTAGGTTACAAGACCCCTTTGAGGAAGTTCAAGATTTGCCTCTAAAACTTCTTCTTTTAATTTATCCAGCACTATCTCACCTCATTGCTTCTGCTCAATTTTGCCTCTTCCTTTATCTTTTTAAGCCTCTTCATAACATTGTTCTCTCCTCTGCCAAAGTAATCATGTAAAAGCTTGTATTCCGCATATAACTTATCATACGCTCTGACATTCGCCGGAACGGGTTTATAGTATTTTTCCTTCACCCTGCCCATTACCCCGGCTACATCAATAATGCTATCATATCCTCCTTCAGCCTTTCCCGCAGCAACAGCCCCAAACATGGCAGAACCTAATGCCGGTGTCTGTTCCGAAGCAGAAATACGTATTTCCATATTTGTCACATCTGCATAAATCTGCATAAGCAATTGGTTTTTCGCTGCAATTCCTCCGCAAGTATAAAGATCGGTAACTGGTACTCCACTCTCAAGAAACGTCTCGATAATCATACGTGCTCCATAAGCAGTTGCTTCAATCAATGCCCTGTATATTTCTTCTGGCTTGGTTTGAAGGGTCATTCCAAGTATTAAACCTGTCAGATCAACATCAACAAGTACAGAACGGTTTCCATTCCACCAGTCAAGGGCAACCAGCCCGCTCTCTCCGATAGTTAGCATTGACGCTTTCTCCGTCAGAAGTTCCTGTATACCTTTACCGTTTTCCTCAGCCTCTGCCACATATAAAGTTGGAACACAATTCCTTACAAACCAGTCAAAGTGATCTCCCACGCATGATTGACCCGATTCATAACATAAAAATCCCGGCAACGCTCCATCTTCTACAACACCGCACATTCCCGGAACAATTTTTTCTTCATTCCCTAACAATATGTTGCAAGTTGAAGTTCCTATTATTAAAAGCATTTTTCCAGCCTCAGTTATGCCTACAGCTGGTAATGACACATGAGCATCCACATTTGCAATTGCTACAGCTGTACCAACTTTTAATCCTGTTAACCTTGATGCTTTTTCAGTTATTTCTCCAGCCTTTCCTCCCAAAGAATAAATATCCCTGCTTAACTTTTCATCCACAAGATTTTCTAATCCAGGGTCCAATGTCCTGAAAAATTCTTTAGACGGATATCCTTTCTTTTTGTGCCAAAGCGCCTTGTATCCTGCTGTACAAATGTTTCTCTTTTCTTCACCGGTAAGCTGCCATACTACCCAGTCCGAAGCTTCAATAAAACGATCCATCGACTCATATATTTCGGGAGCCTCGTTTAACAACTGCCATACCTTTGGTACCAGCCACTCTGAAGAGATTTTACCTCCATACCGTTTCAAAAAATCCTCTCCGGTTTTTTCAGCAATTTCATTTAGTTTATTAGCCTCGGATTGAGCCGAATGGTGCTTCCAAAGCTTGACATAACTGTGAGGATTTAATTTAAATTCATCCTTAAAACACAATGGCACGCCATGTCTATCAGTTGGAAGAACAGTACAAGCTGTAAAATCTATTCCGATTCCTATAACATCGTCTGCATCTATTCCTGCTTCTTCTAAAACAGCAGGAATTGTTGATTCAAGCACTTCCAGGTAATCGGCAGGATGCTGCAGTGCCCAATCCGTTCCAAGCTTTGTAACACCATCGCACAAGTAATTATCCATAACTTGATGCGTATATTGTTTTACAGCAGTAGCTGCTTCTACACCCGTATCCACTTCAACAAGAACTGCTCTTCCTGAAAGAGTGCCATAATCTATACCAATTGAATACTTCTTTTTCATCTTGTAAGTAACCTTTCTTTATCACAAAAATAGTAACAGTAGTTGTTTCTTTATATCATCATTTTGAAAAGGAATCCGCCAGAGAACCAAGTATGGCTCCCGGCGGTTCTCTGCTATTTGTAATATTCATCATAAGTAGTTTGTATAAATCACCAATTCTTACTTTCAGATTGCCAAATTCCAGTATTAAAAGTTGCACCTTGACCGATAAACATGCTGCTTCGTTCTGTTTCTCCAGCCAAATGCCATCTGAGCCATGCTAAAGTTGCTGGAAGAGCATACTTCGGACCAGTACCATGATCTACTCCCCTCATTAAGCCAATCCAAACCGGAACTGTTGCTTTTTTATAGTCTGTTCTAGTATTTTCCAGAGCCAAATTATCATCTAATCCACAAATAAGTGCCGTTGGTTTACGCATTTTACTTGCTCCATTGCCATCAAGCGATCCGCCATCAACATGAATAGTTGTTGATATTCTGGCATCAGTGGCTACACCATAAGAAGCCACTGAACCAAGGGAATGTCCACCTGCTGCAATTCTGCTTGTATCAAGTTTATTGTAGTATTTACTTGATGAGTTGCTATTCTGTTCTATCAGCCAATCTATTCCTGCCTTCATTTCGGCTCCTGAATCTGATGGAGTTTCACTGTAAACTACAAAACCATGTGAAGCAATTCTGGTCATTATATCTTGATAGTAACTAGGATCGGAACCTCCTCCCGGACCCCATATAAATATGGGATGCGCAGTAACTCCCAAGCTTCCAAGATTAGCTGGTCTAACAACCCATGCTTTGCCACTTGGTCCAACATTTCTTTCTACCGTTAGTGAAAATGGTCCATCTTTTTCAACACTGTCAACCGAAGGTAAAATCTTCGTTCTGGAAGTAGGTGTTTCGACAATTTTAATAGTAGGCGTTACATTTTGTTCCAAAGGAAGGTATCAAACCCAGTATATACCTTCTTATTAAGGCATAATCGGTAGAGTCTGTATTGCCATCACTGTTTACATCTGCGTTTTTAAGAGCCGTTCCTGTGAGTACAGCTGAGCCGAGTATATGCCTTTTTAATAATGCGTAATCTGTGGAATTGACTTCTCCATCATCATTAAGATCACCTAAAGTTCCAACTGAAGGTGTTGTACTTCCTCCCCCTCCAAATGTAAACCAGTCAATATTAACAGGTCCTGAAAACACAAGATACAAATCATTCTTACCAGTGACACTGCTGATTTCGCAGATTTGTTCCTGATATGTATCCCATCCACCTGTTGATTCTACCGATAATGTGCCTATGCGAGTTCCCGTCGGGCTGTTTAAACGAAGTTCAATATCTGCAGTAACAGAATCTGCAACCATTGCCTTAAAGGATGTTGCGCCGCTTCCGAAGTCAATACTCTTATATACCGAGTAATCGCCGCTTTCAATATACCCTAATCCGCTTCCTCCGCTTGTGGTACTAATTTTTTCAATTGTTGAAGAATTAACGTCGTCGAACTCCTCCGCTTCAATTCTTGTAAAAGCCGACCTCGGAATAGGTGTAGTCTTCGGTGGTGTAGTACGAGGAGGTGTAGTTTCAGTCGGCGTAGTCGAATCGGTAAACCCTGCTGCGCAAGCCATTCTGGCAAAATTCCACAGGCTGGGCTTCCATACAGTCCAATCGTGACCATAGCCCTGAAGGAGCCATTCAGTGTGAGTAATATTATTGGTTTTGCAATAGTCCCTTACCCTATTATTGCTAAATATAAGATTATCTGAAGTTCCGCAGGAAAGAAACAGTAGTTTTAAATTCGCCTTGGCTTTAGTTCCTCCATCAGGAAACAACTGATTATTTTGTTTGGTGATAGGCGAGGATGAAAAACCGCCTATATAGGGGAATTTTTCTACGTTCGGCAACCCAATATTCATCGACTGAGCGCCACCCTGTGAAAGCCCTGCAATTGCACGGTGTTGGGCATCTGTATAAACTGAATAGTTACTTTCAATATAAGGTATAAGGCTTTCTAATAAATCCTTTGTGAAATTTTCCCAACCGTCCACTCCCGTTGCAGTAGCATTACCGTATGGCAACACAAGAACAAATGGTTGGATATCCCCTGCCGCAATAAGATTATCAAGAATAACATTCGGTGCACCGTTATTGTACCACTCGTCTTCATTGCCTCCAATGCCATGCAATAAATACATAACACTGTATTTTTTACTTGTTGAATATCCCGGTGGCAGATAAATTCTCGCTCTGCGCTGGCTGTTTGTCGCTTTGGACTGATAATTAATATAACTGACCTGACCGTGAGGAATGTTGTTACTTACCCGGTCATACCCCGACGGCGGTGTGGTTGGGGGCACAGCCGCTGATGAAATAACTGTCGAAACATTCAAAAACGTTATAAACAACAGAATTGTTAAAATAATACTCATAATGCTCTTTTTCATAATTTTATCCTCCCTTGATTTATAAAAATTATATAAATAAAACTCAAAAATTTTTATGCTTTTATTAGGGCCATTTCCTGAAAGGAAATCCGGTAAAAATCTTTGGGACTCGATGTCCCGAAGATTTTTATTTATGTCCAATACCTGTGAAAATCAGTGATTTTACAGGCGTTTGGGTTGGTAATACACTTATTTAGGAAACGAAGATATAAGTCCCAGTATATACCTTCTCATCAAGGCATAATCGGTAGAGTCTGCCTTGCCGTCACTGTTTACATCAGCGTTCTTAAGGGCTGTTCCGGTAAGTACAGTTGAGCCAAGTATATGCCTTTTCAATAATGCATAATCTGTGGAATTGACTCCTCCATCAGCATTCAGATCACCTAAAGTTCCAACTGAAGGTGTTGTACTTCCTTCCCCAACAAATGTAAACCAGTCAATATTAACAGGTCCTGAAAACACAAGATACAAATCATTCTTATCTTTAACACTGTCAATTTCACAGACTTGCTCCTGATATTCACTCCAGTCCCCTGTCGATTCCACATGTAGCGTGCCTACGCGGATTCCTGTCGGACTGTTTAGCCTCAGTTCAATATTTACATCAAGCTCGCCTGCAACCATTGCTTTAAAAGATGTCGCTCCATTGCCGAAGTCTACATTTTTATATACAGCAGAATTGCCGTTTTCGATATAGCCTAATCCACTTCCTCCATCACCTGTTTGTATTTTTTCAATTGTTAAAGAATCAACACTGTCATAATCTTCTGCTTCAAATTTATCAAAAGCATCTTTCATTTTTGGAGGTATAGGCGTAGTAGTCGGTGGAGTGGTATGCGGAGACGTAGTTATCGGTGATGTGCTGGAATTGAACTTCCACCAACCTAAATTAAATAAATAGTCGCTTCCACCTGTAAATTTAAGAAATAGGTCGTGAACACCTGTCACACCGCTAACTGTACAAGATTCGGTTACCCAATTCTGCCAACCATTGGTTCCTTTAACACTGCAAGTTCCAATCAATTTTCCTGTAGCGCTGTCCAACCTCACTTCAATATTCCCACCAGTTGTATTACTTGCTACTCCTGCTTCAAAACTTGTTGCACCATTACCAAAATCTACTCCTTTAATTTGAATCCAGTCGCCATTTTGTATAGAACTGACATTGCGTCCACCTTCACTGCATGCTTCAGTTTCTATACCGGATTCTTTATATATATTTACAGCGGTGTTTTTAACATATGGATCAACATATTTTAGCTGTTTCAGACCATCCACCGTCGGAACTACCTGTTTAATAGTACCGTCAGAGTTAAAAAACATCTGATCTATGGCTACATTTCTTTGATAATTTGATTCTACTCCACGTTGTTTTGCTAAATTTCTGTTATGATATACACAATACCAATTGCCACCAAATTCTAAAGTGACATGGTGGTTATTGTTATTAAAATTGTCAGGCGGCTGGGGCAATATAACTCCCTTATACGTAAACCCTGTGGTAGGCTTGTCGCTTACCATATACTCAATTTTGGATGCACCTTGGGAAAAATCGCTGGCATATGAAAAATAATATTTCCCTTTGTATTTATTCATCCATGCGGCTTCAAAAAAGCGTGGTGCACTCATTGATGAAGCAGAACCAACAGTACTTATCATATCATTACCCAGCTTGATAACTCTTATATTATCCTGTCCGTTCCCTCCAAAATACATATATGCCTGACCGTCATCATCAACAAAAATGCCAGGGTCAAACAACCACATATTGTTTGCAGGTAGTACCCCTGGAGTGTTTGAAGTTACCAAAGCACGTGGAAGAGGATCCTTAAAAGGTCCTGTAGGGCTGTCACTCACTGCTACGCCAATACCATTTCCCCCATTGCCGTAATACAAATAGAACTTATTGTTTCGATATACAATTGAAGGTGCCCAAGTAACATTAGCCCAATTTGAGTCCTTTTTGGCATTAAAAACTTCTCCATGGTCGGTCCAGTTTTTTAAATCATCCGTTGATATACAGGTAATATCTGGTATGTTGTAAGTTGACTGATTTGCTGTAGCATCTTCATCATGAGAACAATAAACATAAAGTCTACCGTTATACACCACCGCAGTCGGGTCTGCAGTATAACGTTGAGAGAATATCGGATAGTCTGCAAAGCTGGTTTCAGTAAACAACAAAAAACTGCTTGCAAAGACTAGTACCAACACCATAATTAATTTTTTTAACATAAATACTCCCCCTTGAAAATTTATTTAATTTTAAATTATTTATTCAAAGCATGGTAATAGCTAAAATCTAAGCTTCGATATAAAAAGTATCTTCTTACACAACTTGTACGCTTGTGCGTACAAGTTGTGTAAGAAAGAAAGAAGTATTACTTAACAGATACAATTTAATTATATAGTGTGGTATTAATATTGTCAATAAACTTCCAATAAATTCTGATTCTCTTATTCTATGCATCCATTTGCAACTGCTCTTACACGAAGATGGTGTTGCTCTTCCATATTCGGATCCATTTGGTGCATATAAACAACGGAAAACCCCTCTTTGGGATCAATACTTACATAAGTACCCATCATTCCTGTCCAGCCAAATTCTCCAATTGATCCATTGGAATGTCCCTCCGCTGTGTTCATCAATGTCCTGACTCCTAGACCATATCCATATCCCGCCAAATATGAACCGTTAAAATCCTCCAACTGTTCCTTATTCAAATGATTCGTCCTCAATAAGTCTATGGTCTTTCTACCAATAATTCTTTCTCCGTTGTACACTCCTCCATTTGCCAACATCTGTGAGAATTTGAGATAATCATTAACGGTAGAATAAAGCCCAAAGCCTCCAGCCTCATATATTGCATCCGGCTGATGAAATGTATCCATTGGACCTGGAATTTTTATAAGCTCTCCTTGAGCATTTCTTCTGTAATAGGAAATCATCCTGGTTTCAATATCGTCGCAGTAACGGTAGCCTGTACTCTTCATTCCCAAAGGTTCAAATATTTCATCCCGCAAGAACTGCTCTACAGTCTTTCCAGAGATAACTTGGATCAACCCAGCTACTATATCATGTCCATAACCGTACAGCCAGTGGGTTCCCGGATTAAATGCAACAGGTACACTCCCCATTGCCTTTACCTCAGTAACAATATTGTATTTACCATACTTTTTTTCCAATTCATCTCTTACTCTTCTCATTTCTTTGGCAGTGGGTAATTCTGAAAAAGGATACGGCATGCCTATAGACATATTGAATGCATGTTTAATTAATATAGGATTTTCCGCTTTTTTTGTATGGATATCCCCTCCAGGGTCTGTAACAAATACCTGTGTGTCCCTATATTCAGGAAAATACTCATACACCGGCTCATCGAGCAAAAACTTTCCCCTTTCAAACAACATCATAGCCGCTGTGCATATGACCACTTTTGTCATTGAAAACAGGCGATAGACAGTATCTTGGGTAACAGGTCTTTTTTCTTCCAAATCAGCATACCCAAAATAACCCTCGTATAAGGTTTTTCCATCCTTTGCAACTGCGCAGCCACATCCCGGAAGTCCATTCTTTATAAACTGCTCCAATAACATAGATAAATCTTCAATTTTTGCCATGCTACTTGTCTCCTTTTTTAGTATGAAACTATCAATTCGCCAATGCTACTTTTTCTTTTCCAAAAACTCATCAAGCTGTCTTTGTGCCTCTGCAATTACTTTGTCAACCCCTGCATCTTCCATGGCTGCCTTCATTTTGGGGTAGTGAACATCATATTCAACAATACCTGAACCTATCGGTTTACCGTACTCGTTGCCTACTGTTGCCAAAGCCGCAATTTCTGTCTTAACAGGTTCTGTATTAAAAATCCATCCCAATGTCTTTGATATTGCAGCAGACTTGTTAAAGGCATTCATCTTTTCCCATTTGTCAGTACTTTCATTGACCCATAGGTAATCAAGGAATTGATTTCCTCCCATTGCCCACTGTGCAATACCTGTATAACCCGATGTATTTGCATCAACACCATCAGCAAAATCAATCTGGTTTTCACCTATTTTTTTATAGTGTTTCTCCTCGATACCCCATGATAACAGATTCTTGACCTCCTTGTCACTAAACAACAAATTCATAAACATCATAGCTTTATCAGGGTTTTTGGATGTTCTTGGAATTACAAGCATTGAATTTGTCAGGTCTCCGGTGCACGCAACAGGTTTCAAATCTGCGTAGGCATTAACCTGAACCAATTCATAACCTAACTGAGCTTCCATTTCTTTAGCTTTTCCCGGCTTTAGCTGTTCACCCCACATAAATGCTTTCTGTGCTTTTTTAATTGGCATTCCATCCTTAAGCGTGGCAACATCATTATTGATGTATCCCTTTTGATACCAGTCTCTTGTCAATTTTGCAATCCGTATAAACTCGGGAGTTTCTTGCATATTATATACTTTCATTTCGCCCGTTGCTGTTTTTTTCACGCCAATTGGAATTTCTGTCTGGATAATATTTTCATAGAAGTCCTGAAGAAAATATGAAGAATGATCCGCCTGTATCGAGAGGAATGGAACTACTCCCGGTTCATTCTCTTTAATAACTTTGAGCATCGGTTCAAAGTCCTCCGGTTTTTTAATAGCTGAAAGGTCAAAGTTATATTTTTCTGCAAGTGCTTTGTTTACAAGAACTCCTCCTACGCCGAGCATATCCTTCGAAGTTGGAATTGCGTAAAGTTTTTCGTCAATTTTCGGTGCCTCAAGGTATGCCGGATTTATATTGGCAACAATATCCTTACCGTGTTCTGCCAACAAATCATCCAATGGCAAAAACGCCTGTTGTGAAACATAATTTGAGTATCCCCACCATGACGGTGAAAACATTATGTCAATTGTTTTACCGGATGCAATTGCAAGCTTTTGCTGCTCCTGGTAGCTATCCCAGAAAAAATAATTCAACTTTATTGTAGCGCCTATCTTTTCTTTCAGAATTTTGTTTACCTCATCTTCTACCAGCTTGATATCTTTGCACTGCGGGGCAAGAAAATAGCAGTTCAATACCGGTTCCTTATTTGACTGCTCACAACCTGTAAGCATAAGCCCAAGAACCATAATAATTACCATAGCCATACATGTTATTTTTTTGATTTTTGACATTACAACTCCTCCTAAATTTTTATCTTTTTTTAATACCAAGGAATGATTGAAATATTACTTCCTCTTATCACAAACCCTAAAATTAAGTAATAGCAAAATAAGTAATAGCGAAAGTTATATCTCTATCAATTCCAAAGAATATTCACTAAATTAATGTCCTCACAAAAACAAACCGTAATTACTACTATAGTTTTCATATTAACTCAACCCTTGACAGCCCCTATTGTCAGTCCTTTAATAAAATATTTCTGGAAGAAAGGATATGCAAAAACAATAGGTCCTATTCCAATGATTGCCATAGCCATACGCAAAGTTTCTCCTGGTATTTTTGCCAACTCGCTTGAAGTAGTACCAAGCGTCGCAGTGCTTGATGATGTAAGAAATTCTATTGTTCTAAGAGCTTGATACATAGAATACTGAATATTATAATACTTTGGACTTCTTATATATAACAGGCAAAGATACCAGTCATTCCAGTATGCAAGTACTGAAAAGAGTCCTATTGTAGCAATAACAGGAACTGATAATGGCATAACAATACTGAAAAAAATCCTAAATTCGCTTGCACCATCAATTCTCGCCGACTCCAGTATCGATTCTGGCAAATTGGCTGCAAGATATGTCTTTACAACCAGAACATTAAATGCCGGGACAAGCAAAGGCAAAATTAACGCAATAGGATTATCCTCTAATCTAAGATATCGTGTATATAGGATATACCATGGCACCAGACCACCCTGAAAAAGCATAGTGAAAAATATATAAAAAGAAAAGAAATTTCTATACTTGAATGTTTTTCTGGAAATAGGATAAGCAAACATCATGGTCAAAAGAATACTTAAAACTGTACCTATAATACTCACCCCGATTGTCACACCATAAGCCCTTAATATCTTTTCAGAATTCAAAAACAAGTATTTGTATGCGCTTAAGCTTATTTTATTTGGGAAAAAAGAATACCCGTTTTCAACAAGTGAAATTTCATCAGTGATCGAAACCATAAAAATCAAAAAAAGCGGCGCCAAGCAAGCAATGCAATATAAGGTAAATATTGTATTGAAAACCGCATTAGTTTTTGACGAAATTGAGTTTAATCCAATTTTACTTTTTACAGCCTTTTCAACCATAGAATCCTCCAAATCAAAATATTTTATTTTCTTTGCTGATTTTTCCTATACCCCAATTAGCCAGAAGCACGAGTACAAAGCCTACCACCGATTGATACAATCCTGCCGCAGATGACATACCAAGGTCACCACTGTAAATAAGTGCATTGTATATATACGTGTCAAGAACCTCTGTTGTTGGCTTAAGAAGACCTTGTTGCATCGGAACTTGATAGAAGAGACCAAAATCCGCTCTGAAAATATTTCCGATTGCCATTATTGTTGTTATAACCATTAGAGGTATTAAAAAAGGTATTGTAATGGATTTGATTTGCTGAAATTTGCTTGCACCATCTAAAACCGCGGCTTCATAATATTCCTGGTCTATGCCCGTTATTCCGGCAAGATAGATTACAATTCCGTAGCCTATGGTTTTCCATGTGTTAACAATAGGTATTATAATAGGCCAATATTTCGACTCAGTAAACCAGTCTATCGGCATTAGTTTAAAGACCGTTACCAACGACTTATTATAAAATCCGTTAGGGCTTAATATGGAGTATACAAGATAAGCTACAACTACCCATGAAAGAAAATAAGGTAGGAATATAACCGATTGGTAAAACTTGGCCAAGAGCTTGTTTTTAAGTTCATTTAATATTATTGCAACCGTTACTGCAATTATAAGTCCCAGAACAATAAAAACAAGGTTATACGCAATAGTATTTCGGGTAATCATCCATGCGTTTCTTGATTTAAAGAGAAATTCGAAGTTCTTAAGACCACACCACGGACTGCCTAAAAATCCGTCAGCATAGTTAAAGTTTTTAAAAGCAATAATAACACCGAACATAGGTAAATAATTATTGATAAAAATAAAAACAAACGGCGGCAGAAGCATTAAAAACAATTGCTTATTTTTAATTAATTCTTTAATAAATTCAGGAAACTTTTTCTTTGTTTTTATCACAGCTCCCAAGTTGGATTCAAGGTTTATATTCTGTTGCTGCATAACTATATTCCCCTTTAAATATAATTTATAATACAATTTATATATTAATTTTTCTGTTTCTATTTATTTAACCCATAGTTCAAACCTATCATGCTGTACAGCCTACTTGTAACAGTATTTCTTTCTCATCGATGGTACTCAATTTTTTGTCTCCTTCATTTTACTCAAAAAGACTTAAAAAAGACCTATAAAAGAAGAAAAGGAGTTTTAAACAAAACTCCTCTTCTGTTTTTAAACTAAAGACCAAGCGCTTCTTTTAAAGCTTCTTGTAACGAATTATATGCTGGTTTGGGATTCAAATTTTTATCATAAATCAAAGCATTGTCAGTGCCTGGGAAAACTCCCGGAACCCATGAATATTTATCTGTAAATCCCCAAACTACAAAGGTAGTTACATTTGGATTTCTAAGACAAATCTGCATCAAAGACTTGTAGTTGCTTGCCTGAGTCTGGAATGCTTGATTCTGGTTATCAGAGGTTGATACGCGTATATCCATTTCAGTAAAAGAAACCTTTATTCCGAGCTCTGCATAACGCTTGACATTCTGCTCTATTGCTGAAATTTGGGAAGCACTCATTCCATTGATAAAGTGGCATTGGAAGCCTACTCCATCAATAGGTATACCTCTATCAACCATACTTTTGATCATTTTATAGGTGAAATTGGACTTCGCACCCATATCTTCTATATTGTAGTCATTATAATACAGAAGCGCACTAGAATCAGCCTTTCTTGCTGTTTGGAAGGCTATATCTATAAAATCTGAACCGATTGCATTTGTCCAGACACTTCTTCTGAGTGAGTTACCACTGTCATCAACAGCTTCGTTGACAACATCCCATTCCTGGACTTTTCCCTTATAGTGAGTCATAACTTTGTTTATGTGATTATTCATTGCAGAAATCAACGAATCACGATTCCAATTTCCATTGGAAACCCATCCCGGAATTTGGTTATGCCATAAAAGTGTATGACCTCTCACTTCCATATTGTTGCTCTGGGCAAAACTCACTAGTTTATCACCATTTCCAAAGTTGAAGCTATTCTGTTGCGGCTCTAAAGCATCAAATTTCATTTCATTTTCAGCTACTACCATTGCAAATTCTTTTTTCAGAATACTGTCATAAGTTGCACCTGTTTGATTGCCGAACCATTGACTGTTAACACATGTTCCAAATTTCTTACCATTTGCCGCAGCATAATCTTTCAGTGCAGTTCCTGAAAGAACAGGTGGTGTAGTATTAACAGGAGGTCTTGTAGTTACCACAGTGCCTTGTCCTGGAAAAGTCGTTATAAGCCCAAGGATGTATCTTTTGATTAGTGCATAGTCTGTTGAATCTACACTTCCGTCACCATTGGTGTCGGCTTTTGACAATGCGTTTCCTGCAAGGGGATTAGTTCCCAGAATATGCCTTTTCAACAATGCATAATCAGTCGAATCAACTGTTCCGTCACTATTTAAATCTCCCACATTTCCTCCAGCAGGAGGATTCGTATATACCGGCGGATTAGTATTTACTGTACCTGTGCCAAATATAAAGTTGTCAAAATTAACAGGACCTGAAAATTTAAAGTAAAGATCTTTAGATCCAGAAAGCCCGCTTACTGTAGTAGACATTTCCTCATATGCATCCCAGTCACCTGTTCCGGGAACTGAAAGAGTTCCTGCTATAGGACCGGATGCACTGCCTGTTCTTATTTCAATATCGGTAGGTGTGGTGTTTCCATTTGCAACTGTCGCTGTGAATGACGATGCTCCGTTACCAAAGTTAACATTGCCAAACATCACAGAATCGCCGCTTTCAATATATCCAATACCGATCCCTATATTCTCAATGGTTGAAGAGTTCATAGAGTCGTAGTCTTCAGCTTCTAGTGTGGTAAATGCATTCTTTGGAGATGGTGGTGTAGTCGGTCCCGGAGGTGTTGTAGGAGTAGTCGAACCACCCATGGAAAGATTCATTTTAGTCATATTGGCCTGACCGCTACTTTGATAACCTTCTACAACCATAGTAACTTCATGCATTTTTCCCATCCTCATGCCTTTTGCTTCCCACTGCTTGAAGTGTTCGTTGACAGTAATGATACCACTTGTTCTTTTAGAAGTCCTTATACTCCAATACTGCTGAAAAGTAGTGTCGCCTATAATGGAAGGTCCTGTTCTTGAGTTCTGGTATACTTCATATGTACCGCCGTCAACAGTAATAGTTCCTTTCATGGGTATACCATTTCCCGGTGGCTTCCAGGTACCATAGCTCTCTATTATGTAATACTCAACAAGCGGTTCTTTTGTCCACCCATATACTGACATGTATGAGTTACCGTTCGGCCTATAGTCACAGGCGTAATCAATAATAATATTCCCATAATCCTGCCATGCCTTGGTTGAACCCAGTCTCTTACCTGTACGGAATAATATATTGTTTATATTACTCCACGAACAACTGAACGTACCTCCACCATTTAGAGTCATGGTCCCAGTCCCATTGTCCTTCCAGTATTCGTAGTCGTAGCCATCAAAACTACCCGTCGTATTTGATGTAAGAGTCGATCCAGCATATACATTTACTGCTAATAAACTGGACAAGATGGCAAAACACATTACTACTGACAAAATTACCCCAATTTTCTTCTTCACTTTACGCTCCCCTTTCATACTTTAGGTTTATATTTATATTAATAATTTATATAAAACCGTAATCCTTTGATTTACAGGACTACAGAATATATTCTTCTTTTTTTAGCTTAGTCTGCTTTGAAAGTATAAGTAGCTGTTATCATTTCAACGTTTAGTAATAAAAAGATATTGTAGGCAATCAGCAATAACTATTAAATATACGCTACAACATGTACGCATGTGCATACATGTTGTAGCCGAGGAAGTAAGTATTACTTGTCATAATACACCTTTATTATAGAATACGATATAGGTATTGTCAATATCCTTTAGAGAAATTATATATGCTATACGTAAACAATTGATATCTTCAAATTTGTGTTACTAAATTGGGCATTTTCTCATATATCCGATTCAAAAATTACATCTGATCGGAACCGGGTTAACTGCTTTTTTGACCTATACAAGAATTCCTGAACCCAATTCGAAGCTTGGAAAATGTAAAAAAAGATTATTTAAATACTAACATGGTCTTTCTAATCAGTGCAATAAGTGTTTAAAAATATTAAAAAAGGAAGCAACAGAACCGTCCCTTTGCTTCTTATTGACAAAAATATTATTATGACTTACAATGTAACTAACACGTGTTAGTTGTTAAGTAATGCCATATTGATAACCTTTATTACTTAACAGTAAAACTAAAATTATATTCATTAGCAACCATAAAGGGGAGATTGTTTATGTTTAAAAAACTGTTTTCTTCAGTAACACTTTTATTATTTTTGCTATCATTATTTTTTAATCCCTTACAAATTATATCTGCTAAAGATATAACAACTACATATTTTGAATCCAACTTTTCAAGTTTCGACTCAAACCTATGGGAAAAAGCAAATTGGGCTAACGGTTCTGTGTTCAACTGTGTATGGTCACCATCTCAAGTAACATTCTCTAATGGAAAAATGATTCTTGGTCTTGACATGGCTTCAGGTTCAGAATACCCGTATCAAGGTGGTGAATACCGTACTACATCAAATTTTGGGTACGGACACTATGAAGTAAAAATGAAACCTGCAAAAAATACAGGTATTGTTTCTTCATTCTTTACTTATACCGGACCAACAGATGGTGACCCTTGGGACGAAATTGATATCGAGTTCCTTGGAAAAGACACTACCAAAGTTCAATTTAACTGGTACACAAATGGTGTAGGCAACCATGAGTATTTTCATAATCTTGGTTTTGACGCATCTCAAAGTTTTCATACCTACGGGTTTGAATGGAGACAAAACTACATAGATTTCTATGTAGATGGTAAGAAAGTTTACAGGGGTACTAATAATATACCTGTTACTCCAGGTAAAATTATGATGAATTTGTGGCCCGGAATAGGCGTAAATGAATGGCTTGGTTCTTATGATGGAAAAACCCCACTGAAAGCAGAATATGAATATGTAAAATACTATCCAAACGGATTCTCACAATCTACACCGGTACCAATACACACACCTATACCTACACCAACGGCTACTCCAAACTATGGATCAGCTAAAAAAGGCGACGTAAACGGTGATGGAAACGTTGATTCTACTGATTATGCTATGCATAAAAAGTATTTACTTGGAACTATTAGCACATTCCCTAGTAGTAACGGATTAAACGCAGCTGATGTAAATTCCGACGGTCAAATAAATTCTACAGACTATGCAATGATCAAACGATATATACTTGGTATAATAGCACACTTTTAAAGTATTATATCAAATATACTGTATCAGCAAAACAGTTTGCTGATACAGTATATTTGTA
Organism: uncultured Oscillospiraceae bacterium; assembly: GCA_964409165.1. GTDB lineage: Bacteria > Bacillota > Clostridia > Acetivibrionales > Acetivibrionaceae > CAYPCH01. The sequence goes on from CAYPCH010000038.1 coordinate 16,468, forward strand.
GTGCATCTGTTCGTTTCGTTATCAGGACTTTGCAACATTTGGCAAAGTTTCTATATTTATATTTCTACATGAATTCCTTTTTATTATTTTAGTTCCTATTATTCTTTCTTCTGCCTCCAGCCTGTCATTTTCTATTGATCGTGCAATCACCTCAACACAGTTCCTTGCAGCTTCAGCCAAAGATACATTGACTGTTGTGAGAGGTGGTGACATGTGTTGTGATGATTGTGTATTATCAAATCCAATAACTGAAATATCCTCAGGAATACTCAGTCCAGCTTCAGCTATTGCTTTGTAAGCACCTATTGTCATGGTATCATTACATACCAAAACCGCAGTAGGTTTATATTTGGACATCAATATTTTTTTCATAGCTGTATAGCCACTGTACTCAGTAAAATCGCCATATGCTATAAAATCTTCATTCAGAGGTATACAACTGCCGGAAAGTGCATCCTTAAAGCTTTCAAATCTTATCTTTCCTGAAAGTTTATTTAAATCTCCTGTTACTATGCCAATATTTTTATGTCCAAGTTCAATAAGGTATTTTGTAGCATCATATGCCCCGGTATAATTGTCTATATTGATATATATAGCCTTATTTTTGTTATGCTCAGTTACATTTATATCAACTGCAGCTAAAACAAAATTCTTCTTTATTGCTTTCAGAATACGGCTAAAATCATCTTCATTACTTCCGATAACAACCCCACCATCAATTCTTTTTTCATAAAAAGCACTTTGAATCTTCCACAACTCTTCCGAAGAATAGACAGTAGACACAAGTACATAATAATGCATTTTATTTGCCTGATCAATAAAAGCATTTATGAAAGGTGAAAAATAGGAATTATCATATAATAGATCTTCATTGTTTATAATTACGTGATGAGGTTTTTCATTATCTTTTATATCAACAATGAATATTCCAAGTGTAGAATTTTTCATACCTGCCAATCTTCTTGCAGAGGCATTTGGGTAGTAGTTATATTCCTTTATGGCTTTCAGAACTTTTTCACGCGTAGCAGGAGGTATATCCGGATAATTATTAATTACTCGTGAAACAGTACTTCGTGATACTCCGACTATTTTAGCTATTTCGTTACTATTCATAGTTCCCCCACCCTATTACAAATAAATATACAGCCAATTAACACCATTGCTAAATGATTTCTTGTCAAGACATCTTCAATGTTTTGCCAGTATAATAACTATTATACCATAATAAACTTCTGCTTTGATATCCTGCTTGTAAGCCTGCAAACACTTATTCCAAGCCATAAAACTCATCAGGGTCATAACCCAGATAGGTATCTGTTTCATCGTTTACCGGAGTAATTTCCAGCATGTACAGATGATTACAAGGAATTGTCACTTCCACTTCATAGGTTCCGTTTTGCTCAAACAATTTCTCATCCGTTTGAAGCGGTTGGGCAGAATCCTTAAGTATCTTCAACTGTTCCTTGTTCAAGCTACGAGGTTTTCCCATATTGCTCCATGTCCTCATAGGGTTGGCATGCGTTCCGCCAACATCCTTTTTTACAATCAGAGCCTGTTTGCCTATAGATGGCAATGCAAGCACATAGTTTATGTCGGGAGACGACTTGTGGTCACGCATGTCATGCCAATTCCAGCCAATTATTATGTACTTGCAGTCATTTTTGGTAACAATCAGGTTCTCATCTCTGTAAAGCAATTCCTTGCCAGCATTGGTAAAAAACTCAAAGGTATAGAAGGTCGGTTTTTTTATGGAGTTCATGGCAACAAGACCAAATCCTCCATGAAACAGAGATTTGGGAATATCCATCTCCTCAAACACATCACTGAATGTCCAATAGGAGTAAGAATCAGCATACTCTCCTGCTTCACTGAGAATACGTGCAATATATGCAGCATTAAAATCTGTATCATGGACAGGACATATCGGAATATAAGAACTGCTAAACTCGGTTATATGAAGAGGCATATCGGCAATTTTCGGATAATCGGCCATAATCCGCCTGGTTTCCTTAAGCTCTTCAATCATCTGTACCGGTTCCATCATGGTATGATATTTATAATGTCCACGAGTTGTAGCCTGATTGGCAGTATAACAATGCCGGGTAATAAAGTCAAGAGGCAGATTCTTTTCTATGCAATGTTCAAAAAAAGACCTCAGCCAACGTTCAGTATCAATACCACAAATTGCAGGTCCACCAACCGGAATACGGGGATCTGCACTTTTTACTGCTGCTGCCGAATACTCATATAACTTAAAATACTCATCCATAGTTCCTGCCCAGAAGGCAATATTCGGTTCATTCCAAACCTCAACCGGCCAGTTAATGACCTCATCCCTGCCATATCTTTCAATTAGGTGATTAAGAGTATTTGTTACAAGATCCGCCCATTTTTCATATGATACCGGAGGCGTAACATTGCCTTCCCAGTAAAATATGGTCTGTTCACCGCTTTTAAGCTTTTCCGGCATGAAACCCAATTCCAGAAACGGTCTTATACCATTCTCCAGATAGGTATCTATAATTCGGTCAAGGTAGGTAAAATTGTAAAAAACACTTGTCTCACCATCCATTTCACACTCACGGTATATACCCACATCATCGCAAAACAGCCCATGACCACGAATATAACGAAAATGCATGGTTTTTTGAACCATTTCCAAATGGTCTATATATTCTTTTTGCAGTGCCAATCCCATTCTGCCTGTTCCAACACAATAGTTCACATTATTTTTGAAAGGCTGACCGGAAACAGGTACATTAACTTTTTTTATCATACTGATTCTCCTTTGTATAATTATTTCCTTAGTATCTAATTAACCGGTTTAGCAACACTGAAAACAACCCCCACTATTATCTTCGCGTGAACGGCTATTTTGAAGCCAATTAGCGACTTAGAAAAAGAGGAAGTATATTTCACCTACTACTTAGCATATAGACTTGATTGTTTAAATACTAACATAGTTTTCTTAATCAGTGCAATAGTATTTTAAATATTGAAATACGGTCTAAGCTAAAAACAGCTTGCATTAAATACAAGCTGTTTTTAGGACTTTATATGCAATTTTGCCAAACAAACATGCTTTTGTGTTCTGTTTCTCCTGCCAGATGCCATCTTACGCCAAGCTACGAGCCAATTTGGATAGTGCCTAGAAGAACTCTTTTTAAAATGGAGTAATCAGTTGAGTTTATCTCTCCATCACCGTTCATGTCTGCATTTCCTATGTTTATTGAGCTCTCATCTATTAATCCCAACAGATATCTTTTTAGCAGTGCATAATCCGTTGAATCTGTTGTTCCGTTTGAGTTTATGTCTCCAAGTCTTACAGCATCAGAAGGAGTAACCGTGGGTGTTGCAGGAGGTGGAGGTGTTTGAACACTTCCTTCACTAAAATGTTTGCTTGCAAATACAATAGCTTTCGGTAAACATGCTTTCCAAAAATCCCAAGTATGAGCTCCGCTTCTTGTAATATATTCATGAGTTACACCCATTTGCTGTAATTTATTATGCAAACTCACATTCATTTGATATACCAAAGTATCCTCTGTTCCACATTCCATAGTAAAAGCAGGGTAGTTATTCTTATTTACAACTGTTGTTGGTTATCAAAATAGGGCTCTAGAGCATCCATATCTTTATCAAGCTGTTCTATAACTGTTTGGGACCATTTAGTGATTAAACTGCCTGCTGGAATTGATAAATCTGTGCGCTCCATTGACCACTCCTTAAACCAGATGCCCTTTGCTTTTTCATCAAGTGGTGTGAGGTTATAATCAGGCATCCTTTCAATAAGTACCCGGTATAGCGAATCTATATCCTGTTCGCCAAATATAGGATCGCTGTATATCCTTGTTATTTCGTCTGGTCTCATAATTTGTGACATTTGCGATAAATGGGGCTTTGAAAGCATTTCCAAAACTGCCCACGCTTCTTCCTTATTGTCTGACTCGCAAGGAATTGCCGCAACTGAACTACCTATCCAGCTATATAATCCAAAAGGCAATCGTGTCATTCTCCATTGTCCATAATCCGCTCCTTTTGCAACCTCTTTAAGAGTTTTCACAAAGTTTATTCCCATTTGAAACATAACAGTTTCACCTGTTCGTATTGTATTCCCATCGCTCACATCCATCAGATTGGCATTTGAAGCCAACTCAAGTGTATCAACGGTTCTACCCAACTCCAATGCCTTGATATATACATCGGAATTCCTCATAAAGTTGAGATTATGATCGAATACATTGTTACTGTAGCTGGCAAAAATGATAGGCTCCGAACTCCATACCACCCCATACTGCTTCCTCTTCTCAAATGTCTTGACAATGTTCAGCCAATTATCCATATTTTCCATATACGCAGCAAGTTCTTCAGGTTCGGAAGGAAAACCGGCTTCCTTCATCGCATCACTTCTATAAAAAGTAACATAGGGATTCTGTTCCAATGGTAATGCTATTAGCTTTTTATCATCCGATGAACGCAGGTAGACCTTTAAATTTTCAGGGTATGACGAAATCATAGCCTCAGCATTATAGGGGGGCTGTGCAAGGTCTGTAAATGCATCTATAAACCTAAAACTTCCCATTAGAGATGTATCCATTATAAAGATGTCTGGTAGTGTATCATTGCAATAAGCTGTTGCATATGCCTGTATCAATTCAATAGACGGAATAACTTTGTATTCGATATCTATCTCAGGAAATTCTTTCTTAATCATATCCTGCACTTCCATATCCAAATCATAGAAAGACCAGATGGACAATTCACCAAGTTTAGTAGAGCGAACTTTAGGGTATCCGGGAGTTTCATTTTCCTGCGATACATCCTGATATCTGCCCGGTTTTGCGATAACAGGATGAATTCTAGCTCCTGTTTTGCTGAATACAAGCAGAATAATGATAATATAGAAAACCATACCGCAGATATATTTTTTCATTTAAACCCCCAACCTTTCCAGTATTTCTGAATTGCTCATCCTTTTGTGCCATGCTTGAGCAAATCTTTCCGCATCCATCGGCTTTTCAAAATAATATCCCTGCATTTCATCACAATTATGTCTAACAAGAAAGCTTCTTTCTTCCTCTGTTTCGATACCTTCAGCTACAACTTTCAGGTTCATGCCGTGAGCCAGCTCAATAACAGCTTTGACAATGGAAGCGTTATCCCTGTCCGCTTCAACATTACGAACAAATGATTTATCTATTTTCACAGCATTAACGGAAAAAAACTTAAGTCTTCCAAGAGAAGAATATCCTGTACCGAAATCATCAATTGAAACAGTTACTCCCATTGCTTTAAGTTCCTTCAGAACTGTATTCACATAATAATAGTCTTTTATCATAAAGCTTTCAGTAATTTCAATCCCAAGGTATTGGGGCTTAAGTCCGGTATCTTCGAGTATCATTTGTATCTCTTGCGACAAATTCCCGCTGTATAATTGCCTCACCGATAAATTGACGCCAACGCGTACTTTTTGAAATCCAGCTTCCTGCCATTTCTTATTTTGCAGGCATGCTTGTCTTAACACCCAGCTTCCTAAAGGTATAATTAAACCTGTTTGTTCAGCAACAGGAATAAACTTTTCCGGAGAAATCCATCCTTTTTCCGGATGATTCCATCTTACGAATACTTCGAATCCATTAATGTTTGATGATACTCCATCAACGATTGCTTGATAATGCAAGGTAAACTGGTTCAAATCAATGGCTTTACGGAGTTGTTGCTCAAGCCATAGTTGTTCAGCCAGCCTGGTTTGAAGAGACTCTGTATATAAAACATACGTATTCCGCCCTTCTTCCTTTGCAACATACATAGACGCATCCGCAAGTCTCATGAGAGTTTCTGCATTCTTTCCGTGATGCGGATACAATGCTATTCCGATACTTGATGTAATGTGAAGCTCATGCTGACTTATCCAAACAGGCTTACTTATCAACTCCAAAATATGTTCGGCAATATCCTTAACCATTTTATGTTCCACTTGTTCCGCAATCACTACAAATTCATCTCCGCTTACTCTGTATACATTAATAAACTCAGTTTCAATAACTTTCAGGCGTTTTGCTATAACTTGCAGCAACTGGTCTCCGACATCATGACCAAGAGTGTCATTGACTTGTTTGAAATGATCCAGATCAAAAAACATTAATGCAAACAAATCGTCCTCCGAGCAGGTTTTAAATAATTTTGCCAGAGCGTCCTGCATAAATAAGCGATTAGGCAATCCTGTAAGAGAATCGTAATATGCCAGACAGTATGTACGATAAAACATATCTTTTAGATCATCTGTAACAGTCTTGAAGTTATCTGTCAGCATATCAATTTCTACAATTTTGCTTTTTCTCCATTCAATACAGTTCCCCTTGGTTAAACGCACAGGAATTCCTGTAGTTGTCTCCGCCAATTTTGCCAGCGGCTTAAAGAATACAAGTTCAGAAAGTAACCCCATCATAACCATTGCCAAACTAAAGAATAGATATACCCAAAGCTGAGATATGAATACACTCAAAAGATTTGACAGAAAAGGTGAATAAGGCATCATCATAACCGCCTTTAATTTTATGCCGGGCAGTTCCTTTTCCTGTATTATGTACGCATGTTTAAACTTTTCAAGCTCATAACCAAATTCGCTATCTGGTACCCAATATAATATATATTCAAATTCAATGTCAATACTGCCTCCAAGACTCCAATCAAAGGGTTTTCCTCCGGGAATATCCGTATTTGATCCCAACACGATATTGTTTTCGTCCATAATGACAATTTCAGTGTCTTCGTCTTTTGAAATACCCAAAAGCTCCTGATTTAAACGTTCTTTTTGTATTACATCCTGCTTTTTTAACATAAAGATGTCTATACTTGTTTTATTGTTAAGATAACTTTCTATCGTTTGTAAACGGGATTCAAACCTGCTTTCAGCATAATCCACAACAGCCTTTGAATTGTTTATCCCACTCAGACCCACATAAATAAGATATGGAATTGTAATCGCAACAAGAACTGCATGAGTCGTAATGTGGCTGAAATAAAAACCTCTTGTTATATGCCGATCAGCTCTGTTAACATATCTGAGTGGACTGTATGTGAATAAAATATCTACAAAAAGACTGCTTAAAAGTGCCATAGTAATTTCCTTCTGTATATAAAAAACGCCAATTTGATCTATTGCACCGTTTTGTATTGTATAAATAAGTGCCATAAGCGGTCCCGCAAATAATATCCAGATAAATAGTGTATGCTTGATAAGTCCGTTAGGTTTGCTCGCCATTCTCCATGAGATGAAGGATATTACTGCAATATGAATGACAGCTGTCTGAAAACCTATTGTGCCGATAACTGCTGCTACTCCATATACAATGACCGCTGCTGAAACAGATTTCTTTATACTAAATAAAGATACAATGACCAGTAGCCAAACAGTAGCCACCGAAAAACTCATACCAGCAAACAAAAAAATCGGATGTATCAGAAAAACGAAGGATATTACTATAAGTAGCCAATATATGAAATAAGTCGTTGTTGTTCTGGCTAGTGCAGTTTTAATCGGCATAAAGCAAAACTCCCTTCAAAAGCTTCTTCATAACATAAAACTTCCCCAAAAGCAACTTATCCAATTTATCTTTCATTTACCGAACTTTCAGTACAAAAAGTTTTCCTGAACTTCTATATTGAATGTGATAAAAATTTTACATCGCATTTCAATTTTCTTTTAAATTTTTCATCTCTATTGAACAAGGTAAAGATTTCCATAATGCTTAAATATCAACAATGTTTATATCAAACATCAATTTTTATGATAATTATTCTGTAATATATATAATCTGATACTCTATAATTCCTCTCTAGGAATTATATAACAATAGGGCTGGAATGGCAAGAATTATTTATGTTTACTCTTATAAATCTACCTGATAAATATGCAAAATAAGTATAAATTGCATGGTTATTGTTGAAAAAACAAAGTAATTATGATAAATTAGAGAAATTGAAGTGCGATGCAGATTCTTTATCGCATTCAATATAGGATGTTGCTTATTAAATTCATTTAGGGGGAATGTATAATGAACTACTGTGAATTGTTATTCAACGCAAATGGAAAGAGCCTTGACTACGAAGCACTTATAGACACGGAGAGTGGAAAAAGGCTTACATACAGAGAACTTGAAAATGAAGTTAAAAAGGTTGCAAGTTATTTAGTTGAAAAGGGCTACAAACCCGGAGATGTAGTAGCTACACATCTTTATAACAGTAATGAAGCTGCTGTACTACTTCTTGCCGTTCAATACATAGGTGGTGTCATATGTCTTGTTGACCCTCTTTATAAAGCAAATGAAGTCTTATACTACATAAAGGATTCTGGTGCAAAATGCCTTATAACTTATCTCGAAGAAAAAGACATTCTACTTGAACCAGACTTAAAAACAGAAATACTGAATATCAATATATTGGAGAACGCTCTCAAAGATTTTATTTTTAATACAGGCATGGAGTTCTATAACTATAAAGAGAACGAGCTTGCAATGCTTTTATATACTTCAGGCTCAACTTCCGCTCCAAAGGGAGTAATGCTTTATGCCAGCTGTTTCTTCACTTTTCTTAAAAAAAGCAATAAATCAATGTATTGTTATAATCCTGAAGACCGGTTATTATGCTTTGTGCCTTTTTCACACGGTTACGGCTCTCTTTCTCTTCTTATTCCAGCACTCGACGGAAAAGCCGCAATTGTATTTCAAAGATCCTTTCAGCCTGTAAAAATTGCAAACACAATATTGGAAGAGAATATAACCCACATTTTCGGTGTACCGGCTCATTACCAACAGCTTTTAAGATACGAATCCATATACGGTACATTAAGAAAGCTTAAGGCTGCTTTTTCTGCTGCTGCCCCATTAAGCTATGAAACAGCTTTAAATTGGTATAAAACCACCGGGATATATCTTGATGAAGGGTATGGCATGACCGAGGCAAGCACACTTATAGCTACAAGAATGTCAATGCTTCCTGAGCCATCCGGAAATGTCGGGTTTCCTCCAGAAGGTATTATAAGAATTGAAGCTGTAGACGAAAAAGGCAATGTTTGTGATGACGGAATTATCGGAGAGTTGAGATTGAAAGGTGAGGGTATTACTCTCGGATATTTGAACAAGCCGAAAGAAACAGCTGAAAGACTAAGAGAGGGATGGTTTTATACCGGTGATTATGGTTACAGAAGAAGTGACGGGTCTTTTGTGATTTCTGGCAGGAAAACGGAATTCATTAACGTTGCAGGTCTTAAAATATCGCCTGTTGAAATAGAGGCAGTCCTCAATTCACATGAGGGTGTTATTGACTCAGCGGCAATCGGTATTGAAGACAATGTCTACGGCGAAGTGGTAAAAGCATTTGTAGTCTTGAAAGATAACTCAAAGGCTTGTGAAAGAGACTTGATACGCTATGTTTCAGGCAAAATCGCAAATTTCAAGGTACCCAAACAAATTGCCATAATAGAAGAATTCCCACGGAATAATCTGGGTAAAATTGACAAAAAGGCGTTAAAGAATTTATTTTAAATAATAAATACCCTTTAACATTTGCACAAAACAATGGACGGCTCTTTTCTTCTACAATTTGTCGCAGAAGAAAAGAGCCGTCCATTGCTTTGCTGGCTTTACCAGCCGTTATAACGCACCTTTTCAGCTTCAAATCTTCTGGGTATCGTGAGTACCATATTTTTTTCATCAGGGTGACCTACTGCGATTAGTGTCAAAGGTACATAGTTACTTTTAAAGTTGAAAGCATTAAACTATGGGAGTTCTTTTTTTGTTTTGTTTACTACATCTGAAACTATTTGAATTTCTACACAGTAAGCTATTTATCACCGTAGTGTGTTCTGCATTGAACAATAATAATTTGCTCGTTGTCGATACGGTAAATTATGCGGTTTGTTTCGTCAATTCGTCTGCTCCAAAAACCCTGAAACTCATTTTTCAATGGTTCGGGTTTCCCTATACCCTCATATCCATTACGGATAATATCTTGCAAAAGCTGATTGATACACTTCAAGGTTTTTTTATCTTGCGTCTGCCAATATAAGTAATCCTGTCATGCTTCGGGCATGAAAGAAATCTTATTCACGCTCCATAGCCTCCAATTCTTCCATCGTCTTAACAACAACTTTACCCTCTTTAATTTGTGCTATGGCTTTCCTAAGCTGCTCTTGGTTGGCTTCGCTATAAAATGGGTCTGTCTCAGCTGAAATCTCGAATGGTATTTTTTGTTGACGTACAACAGTTTTTGCAAATACATTAAAAGCAGTGGTCATATTCAAGCCGACCGCAGAGCAAAAAGTATCAAATTGCTTTTTCAAGTCCTCATCCATACGAATATTTACCGTTGTTTGAGCCATATTAAAAACCCCTTTCATTTATACAATATATACATTATAACAAAATATAGATACACTGTAAATACATTAGGCATACAATATCCCTCGGACTCAAAATCAAAATTCTCGAAGTATGAACCTATCTCTTTTTCTATTTTAAGGATTTTGCTAAGACAATGGTAGTTTTATACACGATAACAATATAATCCCTTGTGGATAGTTTTAAATCTTTTAGGAATTAAACTCCATATTCTAGCTTGGTATAGCGATACCCCACAAAGGTATACTATTTTGTTTTCCTTCAAGAAGGTTTTCTTTTTTTACTTCGTAGCCGACCCAATATATAGTAGCACAACATCTTCGTTTACTATGTCTCTATTGGCTTGAGATGGTGTATTCCTTCGTAGTTTTTTATTTAATTTCTTGGAGATTTTCACCTCACCATATCTAGGACCACCAACTCCCGCATTATTGAAGTCAGTTACTATATATTTATCCTGTGTGCTTTCACTCCCCCAAAAAAACAAACAATATATAAACCCTTCACCAAGGCTATTTTTTTAAAATCCTACCAGTATTTTACCATATCATTTTTATAATTGAAATACTCTTTATTCCTGTATTTCTGTTACTTCTTGTACCTTCTCAAACGACTTGTATTCCGTCTTTGATTTCATCATTCCATAGATTATTCTAACAGCCCTGCGAGATACGCAAACGAAGCCACAAGCCCTCGTTTGCGTATCTCGCAGGGCTGTTAGAATAATCTGTAATACATAAAGGAATAAAATATTTTAAAAAACAAGTAGATTCAATTTTAATTGATTCTTTTGAATTCAAAAATATTACCTTGCATTTTGGGGAACTTGGCTATACTGGCAAAGTTTCAGCCGTTATTGGTCTTAATTTGCTTGAGAAAATGAGGGCTGTAATTGATGTTGAAATTCCAGAGATTATTTTAAAACAGAAGAAAAAAGAAAGGTCACATCAGTTCAAACTGTGTGACCTAAAACTTTTGGATTGTTTTTTAAAATACTCTGTACACTTGTATCTATGCCAAAACAGAATCTAATGCAGATTCTAACATTTCATTAAAACTTGAAAATGTTTGCATTAGTTCTCCAGAAGGTTTATCCAACTCACAAAACATTCCATTTTTAGTATCGAAACAATACCATGTAATATCTGCATCTGCATAAAATAAGTAGTTTTTTAGTTCTTCATTTTCATGCCAAATAGCATTAGCATTATAAATATTTTCATCTGAGCTTTTTTTGACAGAGTAAACTACTAATCCATTGAAATCTATCCCATTTACCATTGTTACTAAGTCAATATACTCGTTTACATTGATGCTTCCATAAATATCTTGAACCCACTTTTGAAATACAGCAATTTCCTTTTCTTCTGCATTACTAGAAATTGTTTTCCCATACTTTGCTAATGTTTTTGCTATTTGTTGAATTTTTTCACTAATCATATTTTTTCTCCTTCAGCCATCTTATTTGTTGGGATATACAAACCCATCTGGAATTGGCCAATTAGTTATTTCCACAGAATCTCCTGCTGATAGACCTTTTGTAAGTGAATTTTGTGTATTTGTAATTACTTTATGATATGGGTCATTTTTTATCATAACTAAATTATCCATAGCATTTGTACCTCCACCATCTAAAGGTATTTTATGGTGTACTTGATAACCACTTGGAACTAAACCATCTTGCATCATTTGAATATCCGCATCTGATAGTCCTGCTTTTTTTAGTTGATTAGCTTTAACAGGGTCATTAGCAATGTTCTTTAAAAAGTTTTTCCTTTCGTTGCTATTAAAGGCTTTTCTTAAATCAGCAAGTTCTTGACCGCTTCTTTTTGTATACTGAATAGTTTGAGTTTTTACATTTTTAAGTGTAACATTTTGTTCTTTCAATGTACCAGTAAAGTCACCAACTCCCTCATTACTATTATCGCCCATTTCCTTTTGCTTTTCAACCCTATCAGTGAAA
>CAYPCH010000039.1:0-18901 GCA_964409165.1 uncultured Oscillospiraceae bacterium
TACAATTTTTTTAGACCCGAAGGGAAGCAAGACGATATGCAACTAGGTTGCCTAGGAGTGCAATCGAAATTTGTGTATTTTCCCTTAAACTAAATTGAGGGGGAAAATCAAATGGTAATAAATACAATACATTTCAAGAAACTTGATAAAACAATTGATATTTTAATCAAAATCAAGGCTATTTTATTAAATATCCCTCATATTTGTCCTATATTTCATTTTTCAAGCTACAATTGGGCATAGTTCACCCTTTATATGGATATTTTTGCCTTTGGCAAAAATATGTTTCATTAATTCTTTCATGTTATTATTTATAGATACCATCAATATCTGCCAAAAAGTTTTGTCTTTTCCTTTGTATCTTGCTTTTCTTCCACCATGTCTTGTTATCTGTGAAATTGTTCTTTCTCCATTTGCTCTTTGTGAATAATCCTTTTTAAACTTTTCTGTTTTTTGGTATTCTCTTTTTTCTTGTAATTCTTCCTCATATGGATGAATTGCAACACTTCGACCACTATTTTTAGATTTTGTACATTCGTTTTTTTTAGGACATTGTTGGCATTTTTCAGAGTCGAATTTTACAGTTGCTCCTTCATGCTCTCTTACTTTGTTTGTATCAAACTCAGCAGTTTCACCATTTGGACATGTTACTTTTCCTTCTTCAAAATCCATTTCAAATTCTTCTTTTGTATAGCATCCATTAGCATTTACAGGTTTTGAAACATGTACGCAAAAATCCATTTCTTCTTCTCTTTTTTTTATTTCTTCCATCTTCATATATGCTCCATCACCATATAGCTTATCTATTATAACACCGCTATCCTCGGCTGTATCAATCAATTCCGACATATGTTCTCCATCAGCTGTGTTTGCACCATCTACAGCAATAGATATTACAAGATTTCCTTTTTCGCCTCCTGTAATAATTTCTCCTTTATATCCATCTGAACGTTTTGAAGATGTCTTTCTTCCATGCCTCATTTCAGGGTCATTTACAGATATTGTTCTGTCTTTTGCAGTTCCATTTGTCATGTTTGCAGTTCCATCTTCATCAAAATATATATCCTGTTGTGCCACTTTTTCCAGTAATTTTACTGCATTTTTTAAATCATCTTCTATTTTATCCATACCATTTACATATTTCACAAGGGTAATAGCATCTTTTACCAGTCTGTCAAGAAGACCTTTCTTTTCTTTCTTGTTTTCCCAATCTATTTTAGGCTTTTTGTAATCAGCTTCATAATCCTTACCTATCAAGTCTACTTTCTCTATTTTGTAAAAGTTCATAATCTTTAAAACCATTTTTACTCCCTGATATATCATTGTATATGTATCCTGTTTTGCAAAGCCGCCCCATATCATAAAAGAATCTATTACATGTAAATTATTTTCTTCAAACATGCCCTCACTTTTGGCTTTTTCTAATAGTTCCAAGAATATTTTTTTACCAATATCACTACAAAACAAACGTTTTCTATGATCGCATAGAGTTACAGCATCTATTCCATCAAAATCCCTGGGTGCTGTTATAGCATATTTTACTCTATCATCAAAGCGTGTGGCTTCCTCCATTTCAATATCAGAGTATCCCTTTTCAAGTTGAATTAAAATTGCAAGAAAAGTGTATAATGGAGGTATTGATTTTCTTCCACCTTGAGAATATAGTGGCTGAAAAATGTTTTCATCTATAAAACTAAATGCCCAAACCCTCATTTTATTCCAATAACTGTCTTTTGAAATCCTTCCTTCTAACCAATAATCTGAAAATGATACTTGTCTATCCACTTTACCCAACATTTTACTAACCCCATTTTATTATATATTTGCTAATTATTATATCATATGTTAAGTTTTGTTTCTACTTTTTATGTAATATTTTATTAAATTTATATTTTTAGTTTATAAATGTATTAATTGTATATTTGTTTAAAATATGTTTTTATATGCCATTTGGTTTTCGAGTGCACTCCTAGAACCTTCTTAAATATAGTAGTAGCAGGCCACAGCATTAGTACATAATACAAATAAAGCCAGATAGTTCGTTCAATGAACTATCGGACTTTATAATATTCAGCTTGTCAAACTCTATTCACTGAAAAGTCCATATAAAATGTTTCTTCATCAATTTTATAAAAATCTACATCTGTCCTTCCATATCGTTCTAAATCTTGCCTTGTAACATATTGACCGTTTGAAAGTCCTAATCTGTTTCTGAAATATTCTCCAATCAATGAATTGTTTAAGGGTGTTGTTATAGCTTTGTCATTTTGTTGTTCAACCCTTAATATAATATTTTTATTATCGTCTGTTAATACTGTAAAATGTGTTTTATTCAATGGAAAAAAACCACTTCTTGCAATATTAGTCGGTAAAGGTATGTATGCTTGATTAGGTTCTCTTCCGGGTCTTTGTCCCCAATTAAGACCTGAACGTGTTCCAATTTCTCCACCCCTTGCCCAAAGTGATAAAGTTACTTTTGGAATACTAGAAGTTGATTGAATTTGTTGCTCTACAATTTCTGATTCATTTATTTCCTCTGTTCTCCTTGTAGGCGAATACCTTTTTGCTTTTATAATTATGTGTTCTTCAACTTCTCCATGATTGCAATATATAGTATCAGGTTCTATTTCTTCATAGTATTTATAAGCTGATTCTGGTTCGCACAAAGTTAAAACTTCTTTTCTGTTACTTCCAAATGCCGGTTGAGTATAATTTGCAGACCCTGCAAACGCCATAAAAGGAGTATCATCTTTGCACCAAACATAAATTTTTGAATGTACAGCAGGATTTTCACAGACATATTTACACTCAAAATCAATTCCGGCACTATTCTCCATAAGATTAACAAAACCGTTATGAGTAGAAGTGTCCAATCCATCGATAGGACACATTCCAATAATTAAGCTGATTTTAAAATCAGTACTATAGTCCAAAATATCTTTTATGTGCCTTGAAGCCATTGTCGCAGAAGCATATCCAGACACAATATACAGTTTATTTGCCCCTTGTTGCAAAGGCTTTATTAATGCTTCGCTATAAAGGTTTTTACTTATCATGTCCCCACCGCTCTCGTCTTTTTGTTTTCCTTATTGCATATCATAGGTGTAAAGTTAGGTTTTACTGTCTCATAAGCTATACCAGCAAAAGAACGTAATATTGATTCAAAAATTATTCTTGCTCCTTTTACTGGTACAGCCATACCTATTTGTTTTCTTACACTCTCTTTTGAACCATAAAAAATAAAATCGTCAGGAAAAGTCTGAAGCCTTGCTCGTTCTCTGTTTGTCAATGCCCTGTTTTCAGACCAATGGTAAACATGAGTACCGCCACCGCCACTTCCAGTAACAGTATAAGATGGTTTATCAGGGTCAAGACGTTTGTAAATCTGGCTTATTTTAGCACCTGAAACATTTAACTGTAAGTGTTCAGGTAAATTTGCCGTAAATGCATTTTCTCCAGGTTTTATGTAAGAAAGGCGCTCAATAACCTTTGCTGATTGTTTAGTGAAATCATGGTTAGGTGTTTCCTCAATTATAGGCGGATTTTCTATAGCATTCCTGCAAGTATTATTGATGTTTTTGTAAGGAAAAGGGGAAGGCACTTTGAATTCAAGGTCTATATCGTTTCGAATACCAACAATAATAATCCTATGTCTTGCTTGTGGGACTCCATATTTTTCGAACTTATATAAATGTGGATATATGGAGTAACCGCAATTATGCATATCTAAAAGAATTTTAGAAAACGTTTTTCCGTCATTTGAATTTTTTAAACCGCCTACATTTTCTGCCAAAAACCATATTGGCTTAAAATGTTTAATAGCTTTAACTCCATAGGAATATAAAGGACCAAAAATTCCATCTATTCCTTTTTGTTGACCTACAACGCTAAAATCATTACAAGGAAATCCAAATACTAAAGCATTTATAGGGCTAAGTTTTTTCATGTCAAGTTTCCGTATGTCCTCATGGAAAACACTTTGAGGTTCATTTGGACAAATATTCTTCATATATGTTTCGCAAGTGTCTTTATCATAATCAGTACACCACTCATGAATAATTTTGTAATCTGGGTTTTCTATTGATGATGACAATGCACCAAGTGCGAGTCCACCCGGACCGCAAAACAGTTCTCCAAGTTTAAAAATCATGTCGTTTAGTTCCTTTCCAAACATATGTTTGCTTTATCTCATCTTATCACATATGGAAGAAAGATATCAATATTAAAGGCAATTTTTCTTCTTCAATATATAATATCAAAAAAATGTTTAGTATAATAGCCTTTTATAAAAAAACGTACAGACCAAATATAGAATATTTGAATATTATTTTTACAGTCCAAGTTTAAGCTTAACCTTTTTATATTGAGTATTGCTAAAAAATTTATTCCTATCCTCTCTGATTGTAGATATTGTGTTAAAAACTGAACATTCTATAATGATACCAGAAATCTAGACAGACAAAAGTAAGTTAGAATAATATTATGAAGGAAAAAAACTTAAACTAGAAGAAAAAACAAAAAATGAAAAAATAAAACTAATAGGAAGGAAAATAAGACGACATATAACTATGTTGCTGGGGATTGTATGAAAAAAGTAACCGATAGAGTGTTTTGCATACAAAATATTACACACCCATACATGCAAGTGAATTTTGTCATATCGGAAGGATTCTCATGTGGTATAATAATATTAGATATTGTTGCATTAGCAGAAAGGCGAAGTGTATTTGCTCAAATCAGCAGAATAAGAATATAATTTATACAGAAAAATGATCAGGTGTAAATCATGGGATTTTTATTTCTTTTGAATGTTTTAAAAGCTTTGTTTATTATTGCCGGAATGGGATTCGTTTTGAGTTTAGCCTGCCTTATAATAGTTTACATCATTGAGGTTAAAGAGTTTAGAGAGGAATTTAACAGCGGAAACAGTACTGTTATAGGAAATGCTCTTTTTATTATTCATTCATTTCTTGAACCAGGCAGGAAGCCTCAGACGGAACAGGTCATATGGATAAAAAGAAGACGAACTCCTTTGGAAAAGGGAGTTCGTGGAATATCGGAGCTTATGTACGATAAAATAAGTATAAAAGGCTATAAAAAGATTAAAAATCTAAGATACCGAAAAAAATTATGAATTTATTATTTCATGGATCTTGATAAGTTTCTCGATAAAATCTTTTCTTTGTGAATCCATTATAGGCTTTATTATATGCAGTGTTTTTATAAGATCTTTCCCACCAAATCTGCTATTTGACTGCAATGTTTTTACATGATGTTTCATGTTCCTGTAAGCTTCGCCATATAAGTTGCTTTTTTGTATTCTTTCACTCAATGCGGTATTGCCGTTATCAGGATAATAGCTTGCAATAACCTCCAATACCTGACTGAGCATTGCCATAGTGTCAGGAGGGTTTGATGAGTCTCTGGTCATAGGGTTCATGGAATTTTGTATGCTTTTTATTTTATGAGCTGCGTTTATTCCGTTGGTTATGTTTTCAAGCTTTTTATTTCTGTTTCCGTCCATAAATAATCCTCGATTTTAAGATTCCTGATTTATATTATGTTAAATTGTTATATCTCGTTACATCTAAAAAAGAGCAAACATTCTTTAGCTATATTAATCACGAAAATGAATCTATGTTGAAAAATCTAAGGAAATTGAAGTGCGATGTAAAATCTTTATCGCATTCAATATATGCTGCTAAAAACTTTATTGCGATTAATATAGTCATTGTTTAATATAGTCATTGAAATATAATAAATAAATGCCTATAATAAGAGATAATATTATTTTGATAGGGAAGAGATGAAATATGGGGTACAAAAGTTTTGATGAGATCAATGAGAAAATAAAAAACGGTAAAGCCGTTGTGGTTACAGCTGATGAAATAATTGATATCGTGGCACAGAAGGGTATTAAGCAAGCGGCAAAAGAAGTAGACGTTGTGACTACAGGTACTTTTGGTCCAATGTGTTCAAGTGGTGTATTTATAAATTTTGGACATTCCGATCCTCCAATCAGGATGGCAAAAGTATGGCTTAATGATGTGCCTGCCTACGCAGGTATTGCGGCAGTAGATGCGTATATTGGTGCTACAGAATCATCAGATAACAGGGGCGGAGAATACGGTGGCGCACATGTTATTGAGGAGCTTATTTCGGGAAAAGACATAAAGTTGTATGCAGAGAGTTATGGCACCGACTGTTATCCCAGAAAGGAAATTTCTACTTATATAAATAAAGACAATGTAAATCAGGCTTACATGTTTAATCCAAGAAATTCATACCAGAATTATTCAGCAGCATCAAACGGATCGAGTAAAACTTTGTACACTTATATGGGAACATTACTGCCCAATTGCGGCAATATAACATATTCTACGTCAGGGCAACTGAGTCCGATGCTCAATGACCCTTTATACAGGACGATAGGTATAGGAAGCAGGGTATTTATTGGAGGTGCCCAAGGATATGTTGCATGGGAAGGAACCCAGCATAATCCCGAACAGAAAAGAGGAGAAAACGGCGTGCCTGTGGCTCCGGCGGGCAGTTTGGCTTTGATCGGCGACATAAAACAAATGGACACAAGATTTATAAGGGCTGCTGTATTTGAAAAATACGGCATATCGCTTTTTGTCGGAATAGGTATACCTATTCCTGTTTTGGACGAAGAAATGCTTATAAAGACCTGTGTTAAGGACAGCGAAATATTTACGAATATTATTGACTACAGTGTTCAGTCCAAATCAAAACCTGTTTTAAAGTCAGTTTCCTATGAGGAGCTACGAAGCGGGTTTGTTGAACTGAATGGTAAAAGAATACCTACAGCACCCATGTCAAGCTTGAAGAAGGCAAGGGAAATTGCCCAATTGCTCAAGCAGCAAATAGAAAAAGGGGAGTTTTTCATATCACAGCCTGTAGCTTCACTTCCAATGGAGAATAAAGTGAAAGGTCTAGAGATAAGGGGGGATTCAAATGAAAAAGATTAAGATTTCATTGTATTATCCCGCATCAGAAGTTACAAAACCCATAACATACCATTTGATAAAGGATTTTGATCTTCAGGTTAATATACTAAATGCAGATATAAGTTTAAACAAGGTAGGTAAGCTTACTGTGGACATAATAGGTACTGAATGGAATATTGAGGCTGGACTTAAGTTTATTCAGGATCAGGGGATAAAGTATAAGATTTTCACAAAGACTATAATATGGCAGGAAAACAGTTGTGTTCACTGTGGGGCGTGTACGGCTGTATGCCCGTCAGGTGCACTTCAGATGGATAAACAGAGCTGGAATCTTACTTTTGATAGGGAAAAGTGCTTGATATGTGAATTGTGCGTTAAGGCCTGTCCGCTTAAAGTTATGTGTGTGACAATTTAGTGTCAGGTGTCTTAAAAGGTGTCAAGGGAATGGGGCTGTTGTTACCATTTCTTTGAGACGGTTGGAGATGACGGTTGGAGATGTTATGTACGAAGAAAGAGTATACAGAAACCTTTTCAAAGGTATAAATCTTAAATTTTTTGATATTTGTGTTTATGAGACTGACCTCCGGATTGGATCGAAAAGGATTCTATCCGATGAGGCTCTGGTTCTTGTTAAAAAGTACAGAAAAGAGATTGAGGACTATATAGCTTTGCATCCTGAGTTTCTTAAAAGCTTGGAACCGGTTGAATGTCTGAAAAATGCACCCTTTATTGTGCGACAAATGATTGAGGCTTCAAAAAAAGTTGGAGTGGGTCCTATGGCTACGGTTGCAGGAGGGCTCAGTGAGCTTGTGGGCATTGAGCTGTTAAATTATTCCGATGAAATTATAGTCGAAAATGGAGGAGACATATTTATTAAAACGTCCGTTCAAAGAAAAGTAGGCGTCTATGCAGGCAAGTCACCCTTAAGCGAAAAAATAGCCATTGTTATAGAACCTCATAGAACCCCTATGGGAATATGTACTTCGTCAGGCACTGTGGGACATTCCTTAAGTTTTGGAAAAGCAGATGCAGTAGTTGTTCTGTCAAAAGACACTTTCCTTTCGGATGCTGCTGCTACCTCGGTATGCAATATGGTAAAGGATGAAGAAGATATTGAAAAGGCAGTTGAATATGCCGGGTCTATAGAAGGCGTTGAAGGTGTTCTTATAATAATGGGCGGGAAAATGGGGGCCTGGGGCGATATAAGCATTACAGGTTTTTAGTCATTTTCCTATGTACAATCATTTTCTACAATCATTTTTTACAATTATTTTTGTGATTAAACCCAAATTACTTTGTAAAAAAGTCTTTGTGAAAAAATAAAAAGTCTTTGTAAAAAAAATAAACAAAATCTTTTTTTTTTAGTCGAAATTAAAAATATTATGATATAATGTTTAATTGAATGCAAAAAGCTTATACAATCTTAGCTGTGCATTCAATTAAGGGATGAGTGAAATATTGCTTCTGCTTCTACTTTTACTAAGTTGCTATTTGGCTTCAAATAGCCGTTTATGCGAAAACAGCAGTGCATGATATTTTTTCATCATACCTGAACAATGCATATGATTTCCGAAATCCATAATAGAATTGTGAGGATTTTTGCGAAACATAAATTTTCTTTAATCTATAAAGTTATAGTAGAGGGGGATAAGATTCATGAATTATTCACACGAAGTTAAAAACATGATTTGTGTTAAAAAAGGACCGAATCATGGACCGGCGCCAATTCCTCAGGAAGGAAAGTGGGTTAAGGCGAAAGAAGTTACCGATATATCGGGTCTGTCACATGGAGTGGGCTGGTGTGCTCCTCAGCAGGGTTGTTGCAAACTTACCTTGAATGTTAAGAATGGTATAATTGAAGAAGCTCTGGTTGAGACATTAGGTTGCACAGGTATGACCCATTCAGCGGCTATGGCTGCGGAAATACTTGGTGGCAAGACAATGCTTGAGGCTCTCAATACTGACTTGGTATGTGATGCTATCAACGTTGCTATGAGGGAAATTTTCAAGCAGTTGGTTTACGGAAGAACCCAGACAGCTTTTTCAGAAGACGGTCTGCCTATAGGTGCAGGACTTGAAGATTTGGGTAAAGGTCTTCGTTCCCAGGTGGGT
Source organism: uncultured Oscillospiraceae bacterium (assembly GCA_964409165.1). GTDB lineage: Bacteria > Bacillota > Clostridia > Acetivibrionales > Acetivibrionaceae > CAYPCH01. Next base: position 9,081 of record CAYPCH010000039.1, read on the forward strand.
ACAATGTTTGGAACAAAAGACAAGGGTGTAAGATATCTGGAAATGGCAGAAGGCTATATATTGAACATTGGTCTTGATGAGAACAACGAAGTAATTGGCTATAAATTTGTTCATCTTGGCAAAATGATGGAAGCTATCAGAAAAGGTATAGATCCGAAGGAAGCTTATGAGAAGAATATAGGCACTTACGGAAGGTTTGCCGAAGCTGTTAAGGTAATAGACCCAAGAAATGAATAGTCAATAATAAAAGAAGAGAGGTGAATTAAAGTGGTTAGATTTGAAGGTTATGAGAGAAGAATAGATGGAATAAATAAATGCATTGCAGAGTATGGCTTTAAGAGCATTGAGGAAGTCAGGGATTTCTGTTTTTCAAAAGGTATAGATGTTGATAAGATTGTAAAGGACGTACAGCCGATAGCATTTGAAAACGCTGTATGGGCATACACATTAGGCTGTGCAATAGCTTTGAAAAAAGGCGTAAAGACTGCTTCAGAAGCTGCAGAGGCAATAGGTATCGGACTTCAGGCTTTTTGCATACCTGGTTCTGTTGCAGACAGCAGGAAAGTTGGTATAGGGCATGGAAATCTTGGCGCAATGCTCTTGAAAGAAGAAACAAAATGTTTCTGCTTCCTTGCAGGTCATGAATCCTTTGCTGCAGCTGAAGGTGCTATTGGGATAGCAAAGACTGCAAACAAGGTAAGAAAAGAGCCTTTAAAGGTTATATTGAGCGGTTTGGGCAAAGACGCGGCATACATAATTTCAAGGATTAACGGATTTACATATGTTAAAACCGAGTATGATTACGGCACTGGTATTTTGAAAACCGTTGAAGAAAAGGCTTTCTCCAGCGGTGATAGATCGAAAGTCAAGGTGTATGGTTCAGACGATGTTTCTGAGGGAGTCGCAATTATGGCGAAGGAGGGCGTTGACGTATCTATTACCGGTAACTCAACTAATCCTACTAGATTCCAACATCTTGTTGCAGGCACATATAAGAAATGGGTCACCGAAAACGGTAAAAAGTATTTTTCAGTCGCCTCAGGAGGAGGAACAGGAAGAACGCTTCACCCCGATAATATGGCAGCAGGACCTGCATCTTACGGCTTGACAGATTCAATGGGCAGAATGCATGGAGATGCTCAGTTTGCAGGTTCATCCTCAGTTCCTGCACATGTTGAGATGATGGGACTGATTGGAATGGGCAACAATCCTATGGTTGGTGCGACCGTTGCAGTTGCAGTTGCAGTTGAAGAAGCTGTAAAGTAATCTACTCAACTTTTCCACTTATAGTATTTTGAGGCTCTGGTTGCTCACAAGTTAAGGTCAAAAAGTTTACTTTTTGACCGCGATGAGCAATGTTGCGTTAGTGGCAAAGAGCCCATAAATACTGTGGGAAAGTTGAGTAATCTATTTTTAATCTGTCTAAGGACTTAAAGACTCTTAAGTATTTAAAAGAATTTTAGCACTTTGAAAATTTTAGATGTAAATAAAACTGAGTACCCATTGAGGGTACTTAGTTTTAATAGAGCCACTTCTTGAAAGGAAATCCGGCAAAAAGCGAGAAGTGTCTGGATTTTTACTCTACAAGTTTTATGCCATAGGTTCCATAGTCGTTTATATCCGGAGATGTTTCACCGTCTGCCTGGTAGGTTATAAACCTTCCTTTAATCTCTGTATGTCCTCCCGAGTTTACTGCACCTTCTAGGAAGAATGTTGCAAAGCCCAATACCAATACGTTTTCTTTCCCATTAACTTGAAGGGTGTTTACAACCGGAATGAATATTATCCTGTCGCAGTTTTTATTATAATATGTATAGGTGCAGGGGGGAACATGGTTACATCTGCTTATAAGAGTATCTATGGCTCTTTCTGTCTTTTTTGCAATAACTCCGGTTTCAGTAGGGATTATATCACCTACGGCAATGGTACCTCCATAACCGTTTAGAAGGTTGCTTTCATAAACAGCTGCACCGCTTCCACCTAGGGAAATAGCAGCATAGTTTCCGCTGTATCCACCACTGGCTCCTTCTTTCAGAGTGTAGAGCTGGCCGTAGGCAAAGGTTTGCTGTACCACTGCTATTGGACGGCAACCGCTTATAGCGGAAATATTTTCAACCTTTGACTTTGCTGTTGCTGCAACATCCTTAAAATATTCGCCAAAGATTTTTGCGAAGTAAGTATTCACTCTTTTTTTGGCTTTTACTTCAATAGAGCGGTTTATTGCGTCAACCGTAATGGTTGCATCACTTAAATTGCTGTTGTTTTTGTCTATGTAGGAAGTAACCACATTTCTTGTATTATCAACATTTGTAACCAGCTCTTGTGCTCCTGCTAAAGCAGCAGCATCAACTGTATTGGAAAGCCGTGATTTTTCATATGTGATTATGCCTATATCAACGGAGATAGCTGCAAACCCTGCAATTACAGCAAGCATTATAGCAAAGAAGAGTGTTGATGTGCCTTTGTGGTTTTTAAGAATTAGGTGCAGATTCATAAATATTACCTCCTGTTTGTTTGGAGCTACATCCGTGATGTAATTTAGGGATACCTAAAGACGTAATGTAAATGAAGGGCGATTTTTCCCCTATATATATATATTCGACAAAAGATTGAAAAATCATGTCATAGTGATTAGGCATAAAGCCTTAACTTTTAATAGTTGTTTGTACCTGTCTGATTATAATTCTTAAGTACCAAAGAAGCATTGAAAAGTGGGACAATCTGCCTGACCTTCTTAACAATATGAAAATTGCTTTTATTTTCAAACTTTTTTAGGTCTCTTGGAGTGAAATGAAAGAGGCAAAAAGCGAGGGACTCAATGTCCTGAGCCTTTTTGTTGATGTACATAAGTATAATAGAATGTAAAGTTTATGTACTTCCAATGATTATCTTTTGTATTTTTTACTCTCTGGTAGTATAATTGATATATTAAAAAAAACAGCTAAAAGTTTTAGAGGTACAAATATAAAAGTATGATTGCAATGCATATTAAAGATGTGTGGCAAAGTACCGGGATGAGGGGAAATAATTATGGACTTTGAAAATTTACGTGCGGGGTTGGGTAGCTCCGAACGGATAGTGATAAAGGTGGGGACTTCCACGCTTACATATGACACGGGCAATGTAAATTTTGCCAGAATTGAAAAGCTTGCGATGGTAATCTCAGACATGATAAACCAAGGCAAAGAAGTGGTGCTGGTTACTTCCGGAGCCATAGGAGTTGGGATAAGCAAGCTGAAGCTTAAATCCAAGCCGAAGACTGTTAGAGAAAAACAAGCTATTGCAGCTGTTGGACAGTGCGAGCTTATGTACATATACAGTAAGTTTTTTTCGGAGTACGGGCATGTGGTTGGACAGATACTTTTAACAAAAGATGTTGTAGAAAATGACACAAGCAAAAGAAATGTCATTAATACGTTTGAAACTTTGATGGAAAATGGTATAATACCTGTAGTTAATGAAAATGATTCAGTTGCTGTTGATGAATTAGAATTAGGCGTTAACCGAGTTATTGGTGATAATGATACTTTATCCGCTATAGTTGCAGAGTTGGTGAATGCAGATCTGCTCATATTATTATCCGATATTGATGGATTTTATGATTGTGACCCCAGAAAAAGCAAATGCTCAAAGCTTATATCTGTAATAGAAGAAATAACCCCTGAGCTTGAAGAGTGTGCAGGGGGAGTAGGTACATCCAGAGGCACGGGGGGCATGGTTACAAAGCTTACCGCTGCTAAAATTGCGACATCTGCGGGGATAAATATGGTTATTGCCAATGGGGATGACCCGCATATAATTGCAGACATAATTAGCGGAAAGGATGTGGGCTCACTTTTTGTACGCAGAAAATAGACTATTTTATATTAATTAATGCTAATATCTTGAGAGGAGGGAGCAACTTTGAAAAAAGCAGTATCAATATTGTTGGTTTCTTTAATACTGGTTTTTGCGTTTCAAACAAACGCGGAGGAGAAAGAAGAAAGTGTTATTTCCTATAATACGGCAGTTAAAATGATGAAGGAAAACAATAACGCTGTAAAAAAAGCCAAAGTATCGGAAAGACAGGCTTTTTTCCAGTATAATAATACGGTTCAGAGTACAAGAGGCAGAAATACCGAAAATGTGAAGGTTCAAACTCCATTTGGAGAAATGACTTTCAAATTACCTGCGAACGCTCAGATGTTTATGTCATTGAATAAGGAATTTATGCCCAAGCAGATGAAATTTGCCTGGGATATGTCTGTCCAAAGCGGTAATATTACTGAAACAGCTCTTTCGTTGGGCTTGAGGGATCTTTACCTTGGATTTTTGAAATCGGATTGGGATTATAAAATCGGTTTAAAGAAGCTTGGACTTGCTGAAAAGAAATTTAATGTCAATAAGCTCAAATTGGAGCGGGGACTTATTTCCAAGCTTGATTTTGATGAGGCGGAGTATCAATACATAAAAGCCCAGAAGGATCTTAATGCACTTAAGAGAACCCGGGAGAATATGCAGCGTAGCTTCAATTCGTTTATAGGTGTTCCGTTAGATACTGAATATGACAATGTTCTGTACGAAGATATGTCGGTTAGAAATAAGATAGAACCACTGGAGTATTATGTTGAAAGTGCATTGGAGGAAAGACTTGAAATAAGTAGCATAGAAGCCCAAATGGATCTGATTAAGCTCAGCATGGAGATTTCTGAAAGAAACCGTGCCAACGAGATTTATACAGATATAAGAAAAAGTTACGAGAGCAGTGCAAGAGACCTTGAGTCCCTTAAGGCAAAGCTTGAAAAAGCGAAGTTTGATGTAGAAAACAACATAAAAACTGCATATATAGAGATGAAAAAGGAAAGCTTCAATGTTCAGAACATGGCAAAAACATTGGAAATGCAAAAGAGAAGCTACGAAAAGATTAAAAAACAGTATGATCAGGGGTTGATACCCGGTATTATTCTTGAAGAGATGGAAATAGGTCTCGAAGAGTTGCAAAGCGGTTTTAATCTTGTTGTTTACAACTATAATACTAAGGTTATGAAATTAAAAGAAGCTGCTGGCTTAGGTCCGGCATATTAGAGAGGGTGGTGCATATGAAAAAGAGATTTATCGGATTATTTTTGATGATACCGTTGGTTATGACTATTACAACAGTTCTTGCTACGGAAGGGATTAAGTTCAATATAGATGGATATCAGAAGCTTGCTATTGAAAATAGCAAACAGGGATTAATAGATGAACTGGAAATAAAGGCAATGGAAAGTGCGTTGGAAGATGCAAAGGATGATGCTGAGTTTACTGTTTTATTAGGAACAACCCAGGATATGTATAACGGAAGTATAACAAGAGAAGTGAAACCTTTAGAAGCACAAGCAAATCTTGAGCTTGCAAAGAAGACCAAAGACAAGAATACAGAAGACGCCAATTTTAATATTTATAAGGAAGCACTCAATGTTCTGTTGTTGCAAAAGCAGCTTGATACCGAGTCTGCAAAGCTTGATATGCTGAAAGAAAAATATAAAATGGCACAAGCCCGCCTCAAAGAGGGGAAAATAACAGATAATGACCTTGATGATTCAGGATATGCAGTGGATACAAAGACTATAGAAGTTGATAAAGTAAAAAAAGATATGGAAGCTGCAAACCTTGAACTTAAACGCCTTATAAATGTAAAAATGGATGAGTCGCCTGTAGAGATTGAAGAAGAGTTGGTTTTTTCAGGTAATTTGAATGTTGATATGAGCGAGGTCATAGAAAAAGCTATGGCAAAGAGTGTTGAAATATATCAAAAGGAACAGGACTTCAAGGCAAAGGAAAAGACTTCGGAAATTGCGCAAAAGCTCTATAACGAAGGCGATTTTACATACAATAACGATAAGGCAAACTTTGAAATCGCAAAAGTTGAGTTGGAAGAGGCAAAAACAAAAATTGAGGTTGATGTAAGGAACAAATACAATACTTTCCTTACTGCAAAGGATAGTGTGGATATGGCTACAAAGTGGGAGCAAATATGCCAGAGCAAGCTGGACAGTGCAAAACTCAAATATGAGAAAGGGCTTATAAGCCGTGAAGAGTTGTTTAATGCCGAAGAAAAGAGTTTTGATGCAAAATACGCCAAGTTTGCAACAACCAAGGATTATAATGTTTTAAAGGCGGAATTCGAATTGTTGTATAAATAATTATACTTGGTTAGGTATGGGTATAAGGTGAAACATTTAAGTTTTGCCTTATACTTTTCTTACAATATATAATAATTACGAAAATGGTTTATTGTACTTTTTAATACCGGAGATTTAGGGAGGCAGATGAGGGAAGATGATAATTAGAATAGAGAATCTGGATAAGGTATACAAGAATGGCAAAATAAAGGTCAGGGCATTGAATAAAGTGCATCTTTCTGTTGGAAAAGGAGATTTTCTTTCAGTTATGGGTCCTTCGGGTTCCGGGAAGTCTACCCTGATGAATATTATTGGTTGTCTGGACAGGTCAACATCAGGTTGCTATGAGTTGGATGGGATGGATATTTCAAAACAGAATGATGTTGAGCTTGCTAGAATAAGAAATTTAAAGATTGGTTTTGTTTTTCAGTCATTTAACCTTCTCCCAAGAATGACAGCCCTTCGTAATGTTGAACTTCCTATGATATATGCAGGAGTGTCCAAGAAGGAGAGAAAGAGGAGAGCTGAAGAAGCACTTGAGAAAGTAGGGCTTAAAGAACGCATGAGCCACAAGCCCAACGAAATGTCAGGAGGTCAGAAGCAAAGAGTCGCTATAGCAAGAGCGCTTGTCAATGACCCTGCCATTATTCTTGCAGACGAACCTACAGGTAATCTCGATAGTTATTCAGGAGAAGAAATCATGGCTGTCTTTCAGGATTTAAACAGGGATGGTGCAACTGTTATTATTGTAACGCATGAATTGGATATTGCCCGGCACACCAGAAGAATCATAAGCTTCAGGGATGGTATATTGGTAAAGGATGTAGAAGTTAAGGAGCCTTTGGAGGCTCGTGAAGTGATTAAAAATTATAAATTGGAGAGCATGGCATAAAAGCATTTTAGGGGGTAAAAAATGAAAAAGATAATTACTGTTGTTGTTATTATAGTTGTTGTGATTGCAGGTCTTGTTGCTCTGAATATTGCCGTAAATAATAATTATAAAGATGTTTTCAGTAAAGGTCCGGTCTTTAACGTAGCTGTTGAAGAAGTTAAGAAAGACATTATTTCTTCCTCTGTTTCGGCATCTGGTAAAATAGAGGAAATTGATAAATTTGACGTTTATGTAGATATGCCTTTAAAGGTGAGCAGACTTTTAGTTGAAAAGAATCAAAAGGTGTCAAAGGGAGATAAGCTTTTTGAGCCAGATATGGATGACCTGGTTTCAGAACTTGAGAAGCTTAAAATCAATAAAAGCGTTCAGGAGCTTTCAAAAATATCTCCTAGCGTTGAGGCTGAAATTAAGAGGTCAGAAGCGGCAGTAAAAAGTGCTGGAGATGCATTAAACGATGCAAAAGGAAAGTATGAGAACAGCAAAGTGCTGTATGAGGCAAAAGCTATCTCAGAGAGTGAGTTTGATATGGCCGAAAAGGCTGTGAATGATGCGCAGACTGCTTTAAGTAATGCAAAGCTTTTATATGATGCGTCTGTACAAGGCAGGGAAGTTGACATAAAGATAAAGGAAGAGAATTTAAAAGCAACACTTCTTGGTATTGCGGATTTGGAGAATAAAATATCTAAATTGGAGGAATCTTTAAAAAGCCCGATTGATGGTGTGATAATAGAATTGAATGTCCAGGAGGGCGCTTATACAAATTCGGGAGTACCGGTAATGAGGATAATAAATACAGATAAGTTGAGGGTTAGGGCACTTCTTAACGAGTATAACGTGAGGGGTGTGAAAACGGGACAAAGTGTTAAGATTACAGGGGATGCGATTGATGAAGAAACAGAAATTACCGGCAAGGTTGAGAGCATTTCGCCTGTTGCAAAAAATAATATGACATCGGGCGGGGAGGAAGTAGTTGTCGAGGTTATAGTTTCAATAGATAACAAAGATCCAAGGCTGAAGCCAGGATTAAGCATTGACTGTGAGCTGTTGACAGTGGAGAAAGATGGTGTAATTGTAATTCCTCAGAATGCAGTATTGATCGACAAGGATGAAAAGAAGTATGTGTTTACAGTGGACAGCGAAAATATAATGATTAAGAAGTCTGTTACACTGGGTATTGTTTCGGATATGAAGGTGGAAGCGCTAGAAGGTGTCAATGAAGGAGAACTGGTTGTTGTTGACCCTCAGCCTGTATACAAGGATGGAAACAGGGTCCGCTTTGAAGAAGATAAAAAGGAGGATTGAGTATGGGCTTTTTTGAAAGTTTTATTCAGGCTCTTGACAGCCTAAAGTCGAATAAACTCAGGTCAATCCTTACAATGTTGGGTATTGTTATGGGGGTTTTCTCAATTGTAACAATTATGGCGATTGGAAACGCAGCTGAGCAATACATTAATACACAAATTGAGAAAATTGGTGCGAATACTGTTTCAATAGGGTATGCAAAAAACAATGTGAGTGAAGATGAGTGGCTGGTTTTGAAAGATATGGAGGTAATTAAAAAAGTGGCTCCAGAGATAAAAAACATAGCTACAATAATACAAAGAAACGGTACATTAAGAATAGGTTCTGAAACAAGAACCGCAATAATTTCAGGGGTATCCTCACAATATAAAAGCTTTGCACCTATTGAAATGGCAGCAGGAAGATTTGTTAACGATTTTGATGTATCTTCAAGGGCGAAGGTTATAATTGTTGATGAGGCCTTTGCAAATAAGTATTACAACAAAGTTGATGTTGTAGGTGAGACGATAAACTTCAGAACCAGCTGGGGTAAAAGTGAAAACCTCAAGATAATAGGAGTTACCAAGATTGGTGACGATCTTTTTAACAGTATGCTTGCCAATGAGAACTTTCCAGCAATGCCTTACATGCCTATTACGACTGTTCAGAATATTTTCTTCAATAATGAAATGCTTGATAGCATAATTGTAACCATTGACAGTAAGGACGGACTTAAGGAGATCGGGAATCGGATTGTAGGTTCTCTGGAAATGAAAAAAGGCAAAGAAGATCTTTATTTTGCCTTCAGCTCCCAAGATGAGCAACAAATATTTTCAAGTATCATAAATATTATTTCATCAATTCTTCTTGTAATAGCTGTAATCACTTTGATAGTTGGAGGAATCGGTATAGTAAATATTCTTCTTGTGTCTGTTACGGAAAGGATAAGGGAAATTGGTGTAAGAAAAGCGTTAGGAGCCCAGAAAAAAGACATACTGCTTCAATTTATTGCAGAGTCCATTATAATGACGGGCTTTAGTGGGCTTATAGGTATTCTTATAGGAGTTGGCGTAGGAAATTTAATTTCTCAGGCTATCAAAATACCGCCGGTTGTAGATATTCCTGTAATTCTTGCAGCCTTTTTCGGTTCGGTTATGCTAGGGCTCATATTTGGAGTTTATCCTGCAAAGAAAGCTGCAGACCTTGACCCAATTGAGGCTTTAAGATATGAATAGAATGAAAGAGGCCTAATAAAAAGGTCTTCGGCTAATTACCGAAGACCTTTTATGTTTAGACCTAACACCTATCTGTTTTCATCATCATCATTATCATCGCTGTTAAACTTATAATTACTGTTTTTATTGCTATTGCTAGTATTGCCAGTATTGTAATTATTACTATTACTATTACTATTACTATTACTATTACTATTACTATTACTATTACTATCATTGTTATTGTTATTGTTATTGTTATTGTTATTGTCGTCATCATCACTATTGAAA
>CAYPCH010000039.1:19001-28830 GCA_964409165.1 uncultured Oscillospiraceae bacterium
ATTGTTATTGTTATTGTTATTGTTATTGTTATTGTCGTCATCATCACTATTGAAAAAGTCTAAAAAGTCATCTGGGATTAATGTCCTGTCATAGGGTACCGAGGGTATTAACGTTTTGTCTCTCAACTCACTTGTTTCAGCGGTGTGTACATTGCAATATTCATCCGACAACTCGTATTTTGTATCTGTAGGATATGCATCACCGGGGTTTACAGGTACATATGGCACAGGTCTTCGTATGAACACCCTCTCTTCTATTGAATCCAAAGGACAGTAATCGTCTGCAAGGAGATTTCTTCCAAGGGCGTCGGTACAGTCTTTGCAAACAGAAGCTTTTACATGAACATCGCAAATTTCATCATCATAGGGCTCGGTTCCTTTGATAAATAATTCTTCCCTTATTGCGGAACCTCTTTGGTCTTGGGAGCAAAGGTCTGTAGCAATTTTCCCCGAATATTTGCATATAGTCCTTCTCACAATGCCCGAAGGCTCAACAAAATCCTTTATTTCCAAGTCCTCATGGACTTTTTCCATAACTTGATTCCAGATAATCTGTGCTCTGTTATATTCACTAGATACTAGAGCAATAGGCATGTCATAACCATACCATACAGCACCCACATAATAAGGGGAGAAACCAACAAACCATTTGTCCTTGTTGTCGCTTGTGGTACCTGTCTTACCTGCTGTAGGCATTTTTCCGCCCTTGATCTTACCGTAGGTTGCTGCGGTTCCGCTTCTAACAACATCCTTCATCATATCCGTCATTATATATGCGGCTGCCTCATCATATACTATATTGCTTTTGGGAGTTTTCTCAAGCAATACATTCCCTTTCATATCTACAACCTTTGTATAAGTTATCGGCTCAAGGTATACCCCTCTATTTACGAACGGTACGTATGCGGCTGACATTTGCAGAGGGTTAACTCCTTCGTTTGGGGCACCTAACGATATGGCAATGTATTTTTCGTTATCCCTGTTTATATTTACTTTTTTGAGGTATTGAAGCGACATAAAGTTATTGGTAGGTCCTAAATAGTTTTGCCATACTTGTGCCGCGACGACGTTTACCGACCTTCTTATAGCATCACGTATTGGTGTAAGTCCACTATAAGTATAGGTTTCGTAGTTTCTGGGATATGTGGGTTTATCCTTTCCGAGAAGGTAAACCGGTGCATCGTCAATAATAGAAGCTGCAGTTATTAGTCTTTCGTTAATTGCAGGTCCATAAACGGCTATAGGTTTGAAGGTGGAACCGGGCTGCCTTTGAACTAAAGGCGAAGAGGCTCTGTTTAATGGAGCACCTATTTTCTTGCCTGATCCTCCATACAATGCCTTAACCTGACCGGTCCATGGGTCTATTATTACCATGGCTGCCTGAGGGGGTTGTGTTGTTTTTTTATTGACTCTTGTAAAATTGTTTTCGTCCAAAAAGACTTCATCCATCTTTTTCTGTACTTCGGTGTCCTGTGTTGTATAAATCTCAAGTCCATCATTGTAAATTGTTTTAATGGCAAGTTTTTCTGAATACCCCTTTGCCATAAGGTCACGCTTTACATCGTAAACTACCTGATCTACAAAGTACGACTGGTTGCTTGTTTCAGAGTTCTGCCTGTTCGACATGGCAAATTGTAGCTCCTCATTTATGGCAGTGTCATATTCCTTTTTTGTTATATATTCCTGATCAAGCATTTCACTAAGTATGATTTTCTGGCGGTCTATATTGTTTTCACGTCCTTTTGTGGTAAAGGGATCATATCTTCGCGGCCAGTTTGTTATACCTGCGAGAGAAGCGCATTCAGCAAGGGTCAGTTCACTTACATCCTTGTTGAAATATACTTTTGCAGCGGACTGAACTCCATTACAATTCTCTCCCATGTATATAAGGTTCATGTAGAGTCCGAGGATCTGCTGCTTGCTCAAATTACTCTCAAGATCCATTGCAATCCACCATTCCTGAACCTTACGCTCTACCGATCTCCGATCTTTTCCTGTAAGATTTTTGACAACCTGCTGGGTGATTGTGCTTCCGCCTCCTGCCGAAGAAGAGCCAAATCCAAAAAAATTCAGCACGGCATTTACTATTCTTTTCACATCTATACCGGGATGATCATAAAATCGTTTGTCTTCTATTGAAACGAAAGCATCTTTAAGATCCTGGGGGATATCCTTAAAGTCAACCCATTCCCTGTTTACGCTTCCCCTCAGTGAGACTATCATATTATTATCTGAATCATATACTTTTGTTGTAAAACCTTGAAGCATCAACTGGTCAGGCGGTATGCGCTCAGCCTTTTTTATCCAGGCAAAGGTTGCACCAGCTCCAATTCCTGCAATTGTAACTGAGATGGAAATAACCAGAATGAGCAGAATTCTGATAGTAAAAAGTATAGTCTTTATAGCAAACTTTAAGGGTGCGTATTTTTTACCCTTTTTCGTACTGCCAGAAGCAGCTTTAGTTTTAGAATTCATAAAAGTTCCTCTCCTTTAATTAACAAAACAAACTATGACCTTTAATAATCTCTAAGAGGTCAAACCGTACAGATAAATTTTACTCATTCCTCAATGTAATACCACGAAAACTGATTTTTTCAATATAGAGTCATTTTCGTGATTAATATAGTCCAAAAACTATCTGTACAATCCCCGATTATATGTATGGTGTAAACCTTTGCTGTCATATATGCAAAATAAAATATCCATTACATTATAACATAAAACTCAATCAATGTTTATTAAATAAATTTCATCATTTTACATATGTTTAGTGTTTTTGTTATACTACAAATTGTTCACTATTGGTTATATTTAATAACCCTTTTATGTTGAAAAACTTTCAGGTATTGTATACACTTAATCTATAAAAGAACAGGGAGGTATGGATGTGGAAATTAAGGTTGGTGAAATAATAAAGGCAAAAAGAGAGGAAAAAAAGTACACGCTGGTAGACTTTGCAAAGTTAGTCGGAATTTCTCCCGGGTATCTTTCACAACTTGAAAACGGACGTAAGGCAAATCCGAATCTGGAAATAGTATTAAAAATAATTAAAGAGCTTGAGATTGATTTGGATATGCTTTTAGGGATTGAAAGTTCAAATGAAAATATTAACCTTGGAATACCATCCCTGTTAAAACTTGTAGTAGCAAAAGACAGGAACTGCAAGGTGCTTGAAGATAAAGAAGTATTGAGAAAAGTTTGCAATATTGTGGATAAGTCTCTTGAAAGTAAATACCTTATTGAAAACAAAGAACTTTATGAGTTGTTTTTAGAGGATATATACATTCAGATAGAAACAACACTTAAAAGGTATATGGCTATTCAGATAGTCAAAGAAGTAATGTGATTTTTTACGATATATCGTCACAAAAGAACCTTTTCTATTCATAGTATAAATAGAGGGGGTTTTTTTTATGCGTAGAAAAACCAATCTGCATCACCGCTTGTGGTATGTAAGAAGGAATAGGGGAAGGCTGTATATTTACGTTATTACTGTGATAATCCTTATAGTTCTTATGATGTTTTTCTTTTTTGTTGAGAAAAGAATGAGGCGCAGTTTAACAGAGCTTTCAGAGTACAAGACAAAAGCAATTGTAACTCAAATTGTAAGCAGTGCAGTAAATAATAACTTTCCTGAGAATGTAAATTATGATGAAATTGTGATAGTAAACAGAGACAGTAATGACAGAATCACATCCATACAGACCGATATAGCAAAACTGAATAGGATATTTTCCAATGTATCGTTAGATATTGGAAATGAATTATCAAATCTCGGGCATGAAAAAGTTTCAATACCGCTTGGAGCAGTGCTTGGAGACTCTTTATTTGCAGCTAATGGGCCGGGAATTGGCGTCAGAATCATACCTGCGGGAAGTGTTGAGACGGATTTTGTATCTGAATTTACAAGTGCCGGTATTAACCAGACAAAACATAGAATTTTTATGAAGGTTAAAACAGATGTAGGGGTTGTTGTTCCGTTTATGGAAAGAAAAACAGTGGTAATAACAAGTATTCCGGTGGCCGAAACAATAATTGTAGGTAATGTACCAGAATATTATTTTGATTTTGGTAAATAGACGAATATTTTTTGAGGACTTGTTTGTATAAGCGGGAAATTTTGCGCCGATTTCCATATAAGGCGAAAACGGCGCAAAACAAAAATTATCAAGCATAACTCGGTAGAATTATTTTCGTGATTAATGTAAATAGCGAAAATTAAAAAGTGAAAGAAATATTTTATTTATTCCTTAGCTGGTTTTTGATTCAACCTGCTTTTCTTTTTGATCATAGATTTGCTCAACTATTGAAGGTGAGCTATTCTTGTGCGAACGGCTTTTCTTTGAATTGCTTTTTGCGGAGACTTCATCCTGAGCAGTATGTTCACACATCTTACATGTTCCTTCAAATTGGCTTCCGTCTTCAGTAATAAGACTGACTACGAGAATGTCTCCATAAAGCTTTGCAGTGGAGAGTGCTCTTAATGTTCCTTTTGATTCAATATTTCCTTCTACTTTACCGGACAGAAAAATGTTGTTTGCGTATATGTTTCCGGTAATAACTGCATCTTTTCCAACGTAAACATCACCGTTAATCCTGAGATTGCCGTTTACCCTCCCGTCAATCCTAATGGTGCCGTCGGTTTCAATATTACCTTCAAAGACTGAGTTAACGCCTACAAGAGTATCAAAAACATCCGGATTGCTGGATTCTTTCCTGTTAAACATGTTAAGCCTCCTCTTAAGACTATATTTATTTACTAAACTTTTCCATTTATGGCATTTTGAGGCTGTGGCTACTCAGAAGTTAAGGGCAAAAAGTTTACTTTTTGATTGCGGTGAGCAATACTGTTTTAGCGACAAAGAGCCCATAAATACTGTGGAAAGTTGAGTTGTTTATATAATTCTATGATTACCTTGGGTCAAGGTATTCAATTGGATTCACCGGTGTTCCGTTAACTTGGACTTCAAAGTGAAGATGATTACCGGTGCTCCTTCCTGTGCTGCCAACTTTTGCAATATTGTCACCTTTTTTTACTGTTTTACCCACTTCAACCAAAAGACTTGAACAATGACTGTAGAGAGTTGTCAAGCCATAGCCGTGATCTATTATAACAGTTTTTCCGTAGTTGTTGTACCAATCGGAATAAATAACCTTTCCGTTGGCAGAAGCTTTTATGGACTGACCGTAATCACATGCAATATCAATACCTTGATGGAATTTCTCAGTGAAATTAAAAGGATCATCTCTGCTTCCAAAGTAGGAGCTGATTCTTCCGCCTGTAGGCCAGAAGGTGGGCACTGAATCCATATATGTCTTCAATTTATCTTCTGTTTCAGATAAATTGCTTACAATAGAAGGATCGGTCTTGTTTATTTCGGCCAAGCTGTCAAGGATGCTTCTCAGTTTACCGACATCATTTACAAATGACCGATCATTGCGTTCGCCCCTGCTTGCAGTAACACTTTGTTCACGACTGTCTATGTAACTTTCAGTTATATGTGTATACATGCTATCAAAATTGGATGCAATTGCCTTTAACTCAGAATTTTCCGTTTTAAGAGCATTTATTTTTTCAAAGCTTTCTTTTGTGAGCTGGATTTGATAGGTGTAGTCTGATAGAGCTTTTGTCAAATCATTTTCAAGGTTTTTGTTTTGATAGATAATGTATGATGCGAAGAGTCCGGAGCAGACTATAGCGGTTAGAATAATTGAACATAATGTAAAAAGCTTGTATCGTACTGAAGATATTTTTAAAACTTTCACTTCATTTGTGGAGTGAGGAACAAGAAGTATCGACCAATATTTTCTTTCTTTTCTTACGTTTTTCGTTCTCATAATTACCGCCTTCTTATCAGTATATGAATGTTAATAATTATATCACTATAGAGTGAAGATTTAAAGTACATATAAAATACTCACTTTATATAAATTCGTAAGAACTATAGTAAAAAAGGGGTAAGCCCACAAATTTATATTTTTCCAGTCCTAAGGAAATTGAAGTGAGATACAAAATTTTTATCGCATTCAATATAGTTGTTTTGGCAAAATTCAGCTAAAATATATGCTTTTTAAAGTTCCTGTATTAAATTCATAACAATTATGCCCAATTATTATGAGTTTAATAACATCTTTAACCCAATATATATTATTTATCGCAAAAATCGCGAAAATGTATAAGTGAAAATGTATAATAAGTGTATTTGCTTCAACTGTTTTTGTGTATTTCTAGTATACTATACTTAAAAAAATCGTAATTATTCGGGAAATTATATATTAGCAGGTATAAATATTAACAATACATGTAACAATTAACAATGAGGCTAACTGATTTAAATATTTTTTGTCCCCAAGGGGACTATTTTTTTGTAGTTCTTGACATCCTTAATTATAAAGTCCAAAATAAAATTAGTAGAATTTCGGTTGAAAGGCGGTAAGATATTGATACCGGTAAAGAAGAACGAAATTTATATAATCAATATAAAAGGCATGACCCATGAAGGACAAGGAGTAGGAAAAGTTGATGGTTTTACTGTTTTTGTAGATGGTCCTGTTGAGGGAGAAAAGGTTGAAGTGAAAATTATCAAGGTAGGCAAAAGTTTTGCAGCAGGAAAGATGGTTAAAATTTTAGAACCTTCACCCCACAGGACGAAACCTGTCTGCGGTATATATAAAAGATGCGGGGGCTGTAGCCTTCAGCATATGAGTTATGAAGCAGGCCTTGAATTCAAAACCCGTCTTGTCAGTGACAGCATAAGACGCATCGGAAAAATTGATGATGTAGTTATACATAACACAATAGGGATGAAAAAACCTATGAACTACAGGAACAAGGCACAATATCCTGTAGGAAGACAGGGAAACGAACTGAAGGCGGGTTTTTATGCACGCAGGTCACATGATATTATTGACTGTGTGGATTGTATGATCCAGGACGAAGTCAGCGGTAAGATAAGGTCAATTGTAAAGGATTTTATAATTGATAATGATATTAGTGTATATGATGAAAGTACGGGAAAAGGATTTATTAGACATATAATGACCCGTACAGGCTTTAAAACCGGTGAGATAATGGTGGTACTGGTTGTAAACGGGAGATCCCTGCCTCATAATGATAAATTGGTGAAGCTTCTGATAAGCCAGATTCCTCAAATTGAAAGTATCGTTTTGAATGTGAATACAAAGAAAACAAATGTTATTATGGGAAATGAGAATCTGACGCTGTATGGAAAGGATACTATAACCGACTATATAGGGAGATTTAAATTTAATATATCACCAATTTCTTTTTTTCAGGTCAACCCGATTCAGACAGAGGTTTTATATGGTAAAGCACTGGAGTATGCAGGACTTACAGGAAATGAAACGGTTTTTGACCTTTACTGCGGAATAGGAACAATTTCATTGTTTTTGTCAGAGAAGGCAAAGAAAGTTTATGGGGTGGAAGTTGTTGAAGCGGCAGTAATGGATGCAAGAGAGAATGCATTGCTAAACGGAGTGGAAAATGTTGAGTTTATGGCAGGAGAAGCAGAAAAACTAATACCAGAGGTATACAGCCGGGGTATAAGGGCGGATGTGGTTGTGGTTGATCCACCTAGAAAGGGTTGCGATGAGATTCTGCTTGAAACTTTGGTTAATATGAAGCCCGAGAGAATTGTATATGTATCCTGTAATCCGGCTACGTTGGCAAGGGATTTAAATTACCTTGCCGGTAAGGGGTTTAAGGCTGTTGAGGTGCAACCGGTTGATATGTTCCCTTGGACTCCGCACGTTGAGAGTATAATAATGATGACGTATTGTGGTCAGAAGGACAAATAAGGCACTTCAACCACAATATGTTGTGGTTTTTGAGCGAGAAAAGAGCAAAAATTGAGCTGAAAGTGTCATCTATTTAGAGCCTGAAAATTAGCAAAAGTATAGATGACATAATGATTTTCACGAAAAATTCTGAGATAAGGAGGTTAAGTTAGGCTGATACAAAGGTCTGTAAACTTAACTTCTTTTTAAATACTAATGGAAATATTTTGGCGAAACATGTATAATAGAAGAAAATGAGTGTGAGGTGTGAGCATGAATTCTGAAATTGTAATGTATCAGACTGAGGATGGTTTAACGAAAATAGAAACTACCTTTGATAATGATACTGTTTGGCTCTCCATAGACCAAATGGCAGAGTTATTTCAGCGTGATAAGTCTACCATTTCTCGTCATATAAAAAATATATTTAATGAAGGTGAACTGATAAGAAATTCAGTTGTTGCAAATTTTGCAACAACTGCTGCTGATAGCAAAATCTATCAAGTTGACTACTATAACTTGGACGTTGTTATATCTGTAGGCTATCGTGTAAAATCGTTACGAGGCACACAATTTAGAATTTGGGCAAGCAATGTCTTAAAAGAATATATGAAAAAAGGCTTTGCCATGAATGATGACCTTTTAAAAAATAATGGCGGCGGAATCTATTTTGATGAATTGTTGGAGCGTATCCGTGACATCCGTTCATCAGAAAAAGTATTCTGGAGAAAAGTGCTTGATATCTATGCAACGAGTGTTGACTATGACCCAAGAGCGGAAGCCTCTACGTTGTTTTTTAAAACAGTGCAGAATAAAATGCATTGGGCCGCACATGGACAGACAGCAGCAGAAAAGATTTATTATTCGGTAGATGCAGAAAAGCCTTATGTGGGTATGCTTAGCTTCAAGGGAGAACAGCCTACGCAAGCTGATGCGTTAGTAGCTAAAAATTACTGCACGGAAGAAGAATTGTCTGCACTAAATAGTGTTGTTTCTGCTTATCTTGAATTCGCAGATATGCAGGCTCGGAGAAAAATACCAATGTATATGTCAGATTGGATTGAAACGTTGGATGGATTTTTGAAATTGTCCAAGCATGAGATTCTTACCCATGCCGGAAGGATTAGTGCTAAAGCAGCTGAGCTTAAGGCAAAGGACGAATATAAAAAGTATAGGGTGTTACATTTAGATGATGTTTCAAAGACCGAAAAAGACTATATAAAGGCTTTAGAAGATATGGAAATGAAGTTGCTTGGCGAAGGAAAATAGGGCATGTTATAGCAATAATTGGAACTTGGTGTAAGGTTTGACTATGGCTATAATAGTTATCAGTTATGTTTGAATTTTGTCTTATGGCAACGATATTACAATTAAACAAGGTTGCTTAACATGTAACATTAAACTGTCTGGAAACTATCATTAAAAGTTAAAAGAAAAGGTACATCTGGAAAATCACAAATGTATGGCACCCTATGGTTTATTTGAAAGTCTGCCGGTTCGCAAAAAAATAAAATAAAATAAAATCAGCGTTTTAATAAACGAACTTGTAATTTTTTAAGTACTTTTTGATAATCCTGTTAACCTAACGGAGGGAATACATAGTGAAGATTTTTATTGATTCGGATGGCTTTTTTTGGCCAAGTAGCATTGGAACAGAATATATGAGGAAACAACGCAAATTGATTTCTTTTGATAACGAACCCCAACCCCTTGATAACTTATTTGAGCAGTATTACTTAGGGTTTCGTTCTGCAATGTACATTTGTGAAGATACTATCGAGAATGAAAGTGAAGCGTTGGAAGCACTACAAGATTATCGCGAAGCGTGCATAGATAGTGCAATGAGATATATGCAAAATCACCTTGAATCAAAACCGTCTTTGCCCGTAGACTTTATGTGGATAGCGAGAGAATTAATCGTAGGTGAGTTGAAAGAGGAATTTCCCGAAGCAAGAAATATTGAACTTCGATTATCAATGGAAGCTACTGAAAAATCAAGCAAATTTCGTGTGAAAAGTTTTGGTTTAGCTTA
>CAYPCH010000040.1:0-5497 GCA_964409165.1 uncultured Oscillospiraceae bacterium
CTCAACTTTCCCACAGTATTTATGGGTTCTTTGCCACTAACGTAGCATTGCTCACAAGTTAAGGGCAAAAAGTAAACTTTTTGCCCTTAACTTGTGAGCAACCAGAGCCTCAAAATACTATAAGTGGAAAAGTTGAGTTTTTAAGCTGTTTTTTAAAATAATCCGGTTTTCAGTTTGCTGTTTTTAATATATAATTGGAATACGGGATGGGGTATTTGTGAAAATTGGCAGTTTTTAAATTAATGGTTGAGGTGAAATGTTTGATTGAGATTACTGCTGTAAGAATAGGGGAAGTAATTGATAGAGGGTTGTTTGAAAATGTTTTTTCCTGCTTGCCAGAAGACAAACAAAATAAAATAAAAAGATTCAGGAAGTATGAAGACTCCAAAAGAGCGCTAATTGCAGAAGTGCTGATAAGGTGTATAATTATAGAAAAACTAGGAATGAAAAATAAAGATATCTTTTTTAAAACGGGTGAGCACGGTAAACCTTATCTTAGCGGTGTTGACGGATTCCACTATAATCTGTCCCACTCGGGTGATTGGGTGGTATGTGCAGTTGGAGAAAAGCCTGTAGGAATAGATGTTGAGAAAATAAAGCAGATGGATTTTGATATTGCTAGAAGGTTTTTTTCAAAACAAGAAACCGATAGTATTTATTCAAAGGATGAGAGTGAGCGATTGGGATATTTTTTTGAGCTGTGGACTTTAAAAGAAAGCTACATTAAAGCAGACGGAGGTGGTCTTTCCATACCGCTTTCTTCATTTTCTTTTGAAATAAACAATACCGGAATAAGGTTGAAAACCCAAAACAAACTTTCAAATTGTTTTTTTAAACAATATTTTATCAGTAAGGATTACAGATTGGCAGTTTGCTCGTTGGAAGGCAAGTTTCCTGAAAGTATTACAATTAAAGAGACTAAAGGGATATTTGAGTTTTTTGAAGATTACATGTAAAATAGAATATGAAATTGGAAAACAGTATAAAGCTTAAGAAATTAAGCAATTGCAGTTTTTCTAACTGTGATAAAGGAAAAAAGAGTTATTTCGACCCTATTAAAAAAAGAATTTAAATCGAACTTATAACTTATAAATTGAGCTTATCGGCTAATTTTGAAGTTTGAGTTTATTTTAATATTGATGGGGGTTGATCTGACATAAATAATTTAACAAAAGTTAATTTTTTGGAGGGTGCTATTTTGGCTTTTTCAAACGCTAAAATAAATAAATATAATAAAGAGTTTGATAAAGAGAATTCTATTAATTTGGTGATTAAAAGGATTGCTGATGGAGACGTAACATTAAGAGACGATTTGATATATAAGTATAAGCCTTTCATAAAAAAAGAAGTGTCCAATGTCATTAAACAGTTTCATGACATTGAGAATACTGATGAGTTCAGCATCGGACTTTTAGCATTTAACGAAGCAATAGATTGCTATAAAGAGAACAGGAATAACAACTTTTTCAAGTTTTGTTCTCTGGTTATAAAAAGAAGGCTTCTAGATTATTTAAAAAGTAATATAAAAAATAAATATCGTACGCTTCCATTTACATACTTTGAAAACGAAGAAACAAGAAATTTTGAAGAAATATATATTGATAACAAACCAAGCCAATATGAAGCTTATGAGATTGTATGCGAGCTAAGGGATTTAAAAACAAAGCTTAATGGGTTTAGGATAACCATGAGTGACCTTGTTAATTCATCTCCGAAACATAAAGACTCTAAGCGTCTTTGTATTTCAATAGCTAAGGCACTTGCTAACGATAGGGAATTGTTTTACAAATTGGACAAAAAAGGTGTATTCCCGAAATCAGACCTGTTGAAACTTGTTAAAGTTAATAAAAATACTCTTGAGAGAAACAGGAAGTTTATAATAGCAGCGGCTTTGATTATCGGAAACGGATTTGAACTTCTAAGAAATTACATAGACTTAGAAGACGAAGGGAGTGATATCTCTGATTAACTCAGGAGTTATTGTTGAATTAAAAAGAAATAAAGTTATTGTTATGACTAAGCATTTTGATTTTGTTGAAGTCAAACGCCAGCCTCAAATGGCCAGCGGACAGAAAATAAAATTTACACAGAATGACATTTATGGCGTTCAAAAGGTGAACAGCGGAATCTTGGTAAAGTGTATATCGGCTGTTTCACTTGTAGTAGCTGTGTTTATTCTAGTTATGAATTTTAATTTTTCTATGTTTTATAAAAATGAGTTTGCTTATGTCGGTATAGATATAAACCCTGGGGTTGAATTCTCTTTAGACAATAATGCAGAGGTTATTGCTTCGAAACATTTGAATAATGATGGCAAGATGGTTTTAAGCACTATTGAATTAGATGGCAAGAATATAATAGACATTCTGGAAGATGTAATAAATAAATCAATTGAGCTAGGTTACTTGGATGATTTGGACGAAAGTGATGATACAGTTCTTATTTCTGTTGCTTTGAATTCAAAATATAAGGATAGTACTGAGGCAGAAGAAACTTTTAAATCTTTATTGAGCTCTATCGACAAGTTGAAAGATGATTTTGGAGCTATGAAAATAAAAATATTAAAGGTTAGTTCAGAAGATAGGAGTGCAGCAAATAAGGCAAAATTGTCAATGGGAAGATATTATCTGTATGAGAGAGCGAAAGATCTTCCTGGAGGTATTTCTTTTAATGACATAAAAGAAAAAAGTATAAATGAGTTAATGAATATTGTGGATGGAAGAAGCGAACAGCCAAAACCGATGAATACACCGCTATTATCAACTACGCTTGATGTTACAGCTTCTCCTGATGAACCGGTGTCAACTTTTTCACCAAAGCCTAAAAATACGCCGGTACCAATTGTTGAAACGCCTGTTCCAGACAGTAAAGATAATACTATAGTAACAATGTTGCCTCCTGAAGCGATAATATTTAAAAAGGATACAGTTACACCTGAATGGACAATAAAAATACCGGAATACACACCCGAATTATTGGTAACTCCTGAGTCTACTGATATACATGTAGTTACTGCAACACCTACACCTACACCTACATCTACACCTACATCTACACCTACACCTACACCTAAACCTACATCTTCATCAAAACCTACAGATAAGCCAAAAGTTAAGCCGACTGAATCGGAAACCGATTTTAATACAAAGGATACACCAAAACCTGAAACAATTGAGCCGAAGGGAACTACGACACCAGTAAACAAGACAACACCTGAAGCATCAGTGACCAGCTCTGCGCTAACAACACAGTCTGTCAGTGGAACGGCGACTGCGAGAATAACTCCAACTCCTTTGAATACACCAAAGCAGTTGCTTACGCCTGCTCCAACATCCAAGTCTACACAAAAACCTGAAGAAACACCTAGAGTGGTGAGCTTTACGCTGGTTAATGCTGATACTGGTAAAAATATAAGAGTTATTAACGATGATGATGAAGTTTATCTGAGCGAAATAGGTGGACGGTTGAGTATACGGGCAGACATTAAAGGAAATACTGACAGAGTTGTTTTCGGCTTAAACAATGAAAGTAATTACAGTACAGTGGTTGAACCACCATATATAGTTACTATTGGTAAGGAAAATAGCTTTGACTATAAATGGATGCCTTCTCCACCCAAAGAGTATACTATAACAGCTGTTCCTTATTCGACTGTAAACGGTGTTGAAATTAAGGGCAGGCAATTGACAATAAAAGTATCCGTTAACGATTTCAGACCTGTAACTTTATCAAAAGACGCAAAAGTGACGGGTTTTACCTTGGTTAGTGCAAGAAGCAATAGGGATATAATGGAACTTAAGGACGGAGAAAAAGTTAATATCAGTGAGATAGGGACTTCTTTTAATGTACGTGCCGATGTTACTGAAAATGTCAACAAGGTAATTTTTGGACTTGATGGCAACTTCTTTTATAAAGTTGACGGCGAAGCTCCGTTTATACTTGATATAAGTATAGACAAACTCAGTAATAATATATATCCTTCTGTCATAGGACCTCACTTTATTACCGCGACACCTTACTCATTTGAAAAGGGTATTGAAATTCCAGGTGAAACTGTTACTATACAAATAAATATAGACGATGGAAGGTCTTATACATACTAATATGAGGTTGGATATGAAATAATAATTAAAAAAATATATTGACAAATATTTAAATTAGTAATAAGAATAATATAGATGATTGTATTATTCGGAGGAGTATGATGAGGAAGTTATGTTTTTTTGTTCTGATAATTTTTGTAGCATTTGTATGGATATTTCCTGCATCAGCTTATAATACCGATGTAGAAGAAAAAATGAATAAAATAAATAACCAACTTGATAGCATAAATATGCAGAAACAAAAAAATGAACAGAATAGAACTATATTGGAAAAAAGCAGGATGGATCTTTTAAGTACCCAGGAACAGAACGATAGAGAGTATGAAATACTTGCAAATGATTTACAAACAGTCAACAGTGAACTTGAAAAACTTGAAATTGCTGTGAAGCTATCTGAAGATAACTACAACAAACAGATGCAGGTGTTTAAATTAAGACTCAGAAAAATGTATGAAAACTCATATTATTCACATTTGGAAGTACTAATGGATTCGAAGAATATTATTGATTTATTAGAGCGGATTGAATTGATTTCTGTAATATCAAGCAATGACAATGATATTATTAAATCACTTGCTGAAGCTAAAAATGAAGTTGTGTATAAAAAGTCTGTTCTGGAAACTGTTAAGTCTGAGAAGCAGGATAAGTTTACTCAGAAAAGGGAAGCTATTAGTATAATGGTTGCATCAAGAGCCGACCTCGAAGATAAGATAAGAAAAAGCAAAGAAGAGCTGGAACGTTTGGAAAGGCAGGAAGACAGGCTCATTGAACAATCAAATGAATTGTCTGGTGAGATAAGGAATATTACGAGTGAAAAAACGGAATATGCGGGTGGAGCAATGATTTGGCCTGTGCCAAGTTCAACTAAGATTGACTCATATTTTGGTATGAGGTTGCATCCGATATATAAAAAATATAAAATGCATACAGGTGTAGATATAGATGCAGATCAAGGTGCATCTATTATTGCAGTAAATAAAGGAAAAGTTATTTTAGCTGGCTGGAAAAGCGGATATGGAAATACGTTGATCATTGACCATGGAGGAGGCACAACAACTTTGTATGCTCACTGTAGCAAGCTGTTGGTTAAACAGGGAGATTTAGTCGAAACAGGACAAACGATTGCCAAGGCAGGAAAAACAGGGTTGGCAACCGGACCTCACCTTCATTTTGAAGTAAGGGAGAACGGGGAAGTAACTAATCCATTGAATTACATAAGTCCTTAATATTTTTGGGGTTTTGAATAAAATCGAGTACCCATTGAGGGTACTGAGTTTTACCTCTTTCATTTCACTCCAAGAGGTTTATTTTACCTCTTTCATTTCACTCCAAGAGGTTCATTTTACCTCTTTCATTTCACTCCAAGAGGTTCATTTTACCTCTTTCATTTCACT
>CAYPCH010000040.1:5597-28728 GCA_964409165.1 uncultured Oscillospiraceae bacterium
TTTCATTTCACTCCAAGAGGTTCATTTTACCTCTTTCATTTCACTCCAAGAGGTTTAGTGAGTACAGCACTCTTTAAGGGGGCTGTATTTTATCTTATGCTTTTAGGAAAATTACTTGAATTAAGTATTGAATGAGGTGGATAATATTATATATAATAAGTTAATATATATTTTTATATTGAACACGAAAATGATTCTATATTGAAAAATTTGATTTTTGTGATATTGTATTAAGGAATGAGTGAAAATTGTAGTAGAAGTTATATTTTAACCTTTCCTAAGGAAATTGAAGTGCGATATAAAATCTTTATTGCATTCAATATAAATACTTAAACGAAATAAATACAAGGAGGAAAATATAGATGTGCTCTGAGGCTGGAATCAAGAATAATGAAAACAATACTGAAGAAACTGAAAACAGATACTCGAACTTTATTCAAGATATTATTGACGAGGATATGAAAAGTGGCAGATTTGCCAATAAAGTTCACACAAGGTTTCCCCCAGAACCGAATGGTTATTTGCATATAGGACATGCTAAATCAATTTGCCTTAATTTTGCTATAGCTAACAATAATAAAGGTCTTTTCAATTTGAGATTTGACGATACAAACCCAACCAAGGAAGAAACCGAGTATGTTGAATCCATAATGCAAGATGTAAAATGGCTTGGAGTTGATTGGGGGGACAGGTTATTTTATGCATCTGGTTATTTTGATAAACTGTATGAGTATGCTGTTAAGTTGATTGAAATGGGAAAAGCATATGTGTGCGATCTGACTGCCACTGAAATAAGGGAATATCGAGGCACTTTGGTCGAGCCTGGAAAAGAAAGCCCATACCGTAATCGTTCCATAGAAGAGAATATGGACTTGTTTAAAAGGATGAAAGAAGGAGAATTTGAGGACGGTTCAAGGGTTTTAAGAGCAAAAATTGATATGACATCTCCAAATTTAAACATGAGAGATCCAGTAATTTACAGGATTATGAAGGCATCTCATCACAGAACTGGTGACAAGTGGTGCATATATCCGATGTACGATTTTGCACATCCTCTTTCAGATTCATTGGAAGGGATAACTCATTCAATTTGTACATTGGAGTTTGAAGATCATAGACCATTATACAACTGGCTTATAGAAACTCTTGATATGGAGTGTAAATCACGTCAGATTGAGTTTGCAAGGTTGAACTTGAGTCATACTGTTATGAGCAAGAGAAAGCTCTTGCAGCTTGTAAAGGAAGGTCATGTGTGTGGTTGGGACGATCCAAGGATGCCAACCATTTCAGGTCTTAGGAGACGGGGATATACTTCTTCATCGATAAGGGACTTTTGTAGCCGCATAGGTGTTGCTAAAAGTAATAGCATGGTAGATATAGCACTTCTTGAACATTGTATAAGGGAAGAGTTGAACAAAAATGCTATAAGGGCTATGGCAGTACTGCGTCCATTAAAGGTTATAATAGATAATTACCCGGAAGGTCTGGTTGAAGACTTTGAAGTTCCCAATAATCCCGAAGATCCTGATTTGGGAAGCAGGCAAGTACCTTTTTCTCGTGTTATATACATAGAGCAAGAGGATTTTTGTGAAAATCCGCCGAAGAAGTATTTCCGACTTGCCCCTGGGCAGGAAGTAAGGTTGAAGAGTGCATACTTTATAAAATGTGTTGATGTAATAAAGGATGAAAAGACAGGCGATATTATCGAAATTCATTGTACCTATGACGCTAATTCAAGGGGAGGGAATGCTTCGGACGGACGAAAGGTAAAAGGCACCATTCACTGGGTGTCAGCAGTTCATGCCGTAGACGTAGAAGTACGCTTGTATGACCACTTGTTTAACAGTCAGAATCCCGGCGCAGAAGAAAGCGGTGATTTCCTTGATTTAATTAACAAGAATTCCCTTGAAGTACTTACTTCAAGCAAACTTGAACCGGGGCTTATTAATGCACAACCGGGTGATATGTTTCAGTTTATGAGGCTCGGTTACTTTTGTGTAGATTTGGTGGATTCAAAAAAAGGAGCTCCTGTATTTAATAGGACAGTATCATTAAAAGATACATGGGCTAAAGTATCAAACAAGGGATAATGAGTCAGTGGGGACGGTTCTTTTTGACTCACGTGGAACGTGAGTCAAAAAGAACCGTCCCCACTGACTCTTATAAATTAAGAAATTCATATTTTCTTGACCACTCCTGTTTTTCACCTGGTGCCAAGTTTATCCCGATAAAAACTTCAGGACTAACCACATGAGTTGTTCCCCAAACAGCTACCATTTGAACTGGAAAATTGCTATATTCCCTGACTCCGACCTTTTGTGGTGTAAAGTTAAGTTCCCAGTAATGTTGGTCAATAGATGAGAATCCTAGAGGTCGGCAGTAAAAATCCTTCTCAGGTTGCTTATTAAAGTGTAACTCATTATCTTTTAAATCCATGATTTCAGGTATTCCATCCAGTTTTATTTCATAAGGAAATTTTAGTATATATCCGGGACCAACAAAATTATTATCTACCGAAATGAAATTATGACAGTATTCTTCGGTGGTTATCTGTTTGCTTCCGATGTTTTCGAGATAGTAATCGATTGTCAATATGTTGCTTTCAACAGATATGCTTTTTTTATAGACAAAAGCATAACCGTTGCATTCTGAAGGCTCTGATTTAAAAACCGCAGTATTGTAATCAGTGGCTATTCTAATATCAAAGGGTGAAACATCATATTTGTCAAAGAAGAAGTAGTCAGTTTCATCCGGTCTTGTCAAAAGACCTGTACCGATTTTTGGAAACTTATCGCCGGGTTTAGCTTCGTTATACCCAATCGGGGTATTGATTCCGAATTCGTTGCATAATCCACCCCCCCCCGAACCTTGACCAGGGGTAAGAGATTCAGATGTACAAAATGAGTGTTTGCTATCGAAAATAATTTTTGTAATAAAACCTGTCCAATCAAAGCGTGAGCCTTTGTACCAAGTTCCTGGGTGTTCAATTTCGACATACAATCTATCATTTTTTATAACGATCGGTCTTTTAAGTTTATTATCCATTTTTGTTCCTCCTTACTATAGAGACCTTATTGCAATTGTTATCTGCCTTTATAATAACTGAATTATTCTACCATATCTGTTTCTTTATTTAAAGTATATTGCAATAATTAAATAACTCAACTTTCCCACTTATAGTATTTTGGGGCTCTAGTTATTCTTAAAATGTTTGTTGGCAGTATAATGTGTTTTTTAGGTTAAAGGGCTTTTTGCTGGTGTTATACAAGTTTATATGGCATTTATGGATACAATAACGTGTAGACCTCAAGATGATA
This sequence comes from uncultured Oscillospiraceae bacterium, assembly GCA_964409165.1. Classification (GTDB taxonomy): domain Bacteria; phylum Bacillota; class Clostridia; order Acetivibrionales; family Acetivibrionaceae; genus CAYPCH01. Next base: position 8,915 of record CAYPCH010000040.1, read on the forward strand.
AAGTGTTAAAATAATTTTTAAATGTATAATAATAAAATAGATGCAAAAATGGTTATATAGAAAAATAATTTTTGTGATAAAATAAAAAATGTAGTGATAAAAATATATCATAGTATAAACAAGATGGAGGGCTAAAGTATGAAATACAGTAAATTCGGCAATACCGGAGTTCAAATATCAAGGCTAGGATTCGGATGCATGAGGTTACCGATGATAAGAGTTAATGATACTGAAGTTGTAGATGAGGATAAGACTGTACATATGCTAAGAAGAGCGTATGAGCTTGGTGTGAACTACTATGATACAGCATACTTTTACTGCGAGAACATGAGTGAAAATGTTCTGGGAAAGGCTTTAAAGGGCATAAGGGATAAAGTAAATGTGTCAACAAAATGTCCGAGCCACCTTGTAAAAAAAGAAGGTGACTATAGAAGGTTTCTTGAAGAGCAACTTTCAAGGCTTGATATGGATTGTGTTGACTTTTATCATTTTCATGGGATAAGCTATAAGAGCTTCACTGATATAGACAAGAAAACAAAGTGGCTGAATGAAGCTTACAAGGCGAAGGAAGAAGGGCTAATTAAGCATATATCATTTTCATTTCACGACAAACCGGAGAACATGATTAAACTTGTAGACTTGGGGGTATTTGAATCAGTACTTTGCCAGTATAATATTATAGACAGAAGCAATGAGAAGGCTATTGCACATGCAAAATCAAAAGGTCTTGGAGTAGTAATAATGGGACCTGTAGGAGGAGGAAAGGTTTCCGGGCTTCCTAAAGATCTGGCAAAAAAGCTTGGTGTGGAAGTTAACAGTAACGCCGATCTTGCTTTAAGGTTTGTTTTGTCAAATCAGGATATTGATTGTGCTCTTTCAGGTATGGGAAGTATCGAAATGGTTGAAGAGAATTGCAGTACAGCATCAAACGGCGATCCGTTGTCTCAAAAAGAAATAGAAGCTATTAATAAAATGATGGAAGAGAACAAGAAGCTTTCGGAACTTTATTGCACAGGATGTTCATATTGTATGCCCTGTCCGGAAAAAGTTAATATTCCGCACATATTCAGTATGATGAATTATTATAAAATTTATGGAATTCTGGATTTTTCTAAAAACGGATATGCTGAAATTGGCACAAACCAATGGGTCGAAGGAAAAAGAGCAGATGCATGTATTGAATGTGGCATATGCGAAACTAAATGTCCACAAAAAATTAAAATACGTGAACAGCTTAAGGAAAGTCATAAGGCATTATCCGTTTAAGAGTACTGAAAATACAACTTTTGATGTAGAAGCTGTTGAATATGGAGGAACAAATATTGAGCCGTAAATTTGCCGATAACCACAATATAGCTTACATGGTTAAGGAAGGTGTTGAATTTATACAATTTAACAACCTAAGGAAGTACAGTGATGTCATTACTCATTGTTTTACCACTAGGAAAGGCGGAGTGAGTAAAGGGGAGTATGAATCCTTGAATATGGCTTTACATAAAAAAGATGACATGGACAGTGTTGTTGAGAATTATAAAAGAGTTGCTAAAGCTTTAAGCTTGGACATAGACAATATGGTTTTGTCCAATCAGGTGCATGATAGTAAAATTTACATTGCGAAAAGAAACGACAGAGGAAAGGGCATAATTGGCTCAAGTGATATAAAAGGTTTTGATGGACTTGTAACAAATGAAGAGAATGTTGTGCTGGTTACATTTTTTGCTGATTGTGTGCCGGTGTTTTTGTTTGACCCTGTTAAAAAAGTGATTGGTCTTGTTCACTCAGGTTGGAAAGGGACAGTCAAGGAGATTTCAAAAGAGGCTTTAAAGAAAATGAACCAGGAATTCGGTTGTGATTACAGAGATATTGAGGCAGCAATTGGTCCTTCTATTGGAAAATGTTGCTTTGAAGTCGGGAAAGAGGTTGCTGAAGAGTTTGAAGTTGAACTGGACTGGTTCAAAGAAGCTATAAGAGAAAGTAGTATAAAAAATCAAGAATGCTACATAAGTGAAAAAAACGGAAAGTGGTTTATAGATCTTCCGCTGGTAATTAAGAAAACTCTTCTTAATCAGGGAATGGATGAGGAAAATATAGTTTTAAGTGGTATATGTACTAAATGTAACAAGGATGTGTTTTTTTCTCATAGAGGTGATATGGGTAAAACAGGTACCCTTGCAGGAATAATGCAGATAAACAGTTTGTTGCAAAATATATAGTAAGAAGAATTGCATATGGGGAGAGATAAACTTGATAAGAAAATCCTTTGTGATTGTTTTTGTTTTAATAATAAACATGGTTATGGTGTCATGCAGTATAATGGAGGAGCCTTTAAAAAAGACCGATGAAGGAAATGAAAACATATTTATGGGCAGCAATATGGATGACATACTTGATACGGGTCCCATAAAAGGTGGTATATTAAAACTTTTTTCTACAGCTCCCGATACCTTGAATCCTATAATTACAAAGAATTCCTTTATAAAGGATTACAGCTGTTTTGTATATGAAAGCCTTGTTGTACTGGACAAATCTCAGAGACCTGTTCCGTTGCTTGCAGAAAGCTGGACTGTGTCTGATGACGGGCTTGAGTGGACATTTAATTTGAGAAAAGATGTTTATTGGCATGATAACATCCCGTTTTCGGCAGAAGATGTGGAGTTTACTATGAATATGATACTTGATACGTCAATTGATAGTATATATAAACCCAATATACAGAAAATAAGCACTTTTTCTGCAGTGGATTTTAATACATTTAGAATAACTCTCAACAGTCCCAATTCTTTTACAGCAGAGCAGATGACTTTTCCGATTATTCCTAAGCACTACTTTTTAGGTGAAGATATTTTATCTACCGATAAGAATTTTAAACCAGTTGGAACTGGACCGTTCCAATTTACTGAGTATAAAGAGAATGAATATATTAAGATGAAAAACAATGAAAAATGGTGGAAAGGTAAAACAGTTAACGATAGCGAGCTTACCCTTCCGTATATTATAGAAGTGGATATTAGAATATTTGACAAGAATTACTCAGTAGCAAATGCTTTTCAGTCAAAGGATGTGGATATCATTACTGTAGACAGGGAAGGATGGACAAGATACAGTGGAAGATCTGATGTTACAATAAAAAGGTATCCTGGAAACAAGTTTGAATTTATTTCTTTTAATTTATCAAACCGTATTCTTCAGGAAAAGGAAGTAAGAAAAGCTATAGCATACACTGTAGATAAATTACAGATAATAAGCAAAGTAATGCATGGGGAGGCTTTTGTATCCGATATTCCAGTTATACCCGATACATGGTTGAATGATACAAAAATACTGACTTATGAAGTTAACAGGGAAAAAGCAAGGCAAATACTTACAGATGCAGGTTGGGCGGATAATAACGGGATTATGTATAAAAAAATAAATGGTGTAAGTACTCCTCTCAGGCTTGAAATGCTCGTTAATGATGATAACGATACCAGATTGGAAGTTGCTGAGGAAATCAAAAACCAACTGAGTGAAATAGGGGCACAGATTAATATCAAACCGTTAAAATGGGATGACGAGCTTAAGAGTATAAATACCGGCAAGTATGACATGGCATTTTTAGGATTAGCTGTTTCATCCATACCAGATGTTTCTTTTTTGTATTCGTCAGCTCAAATAGGAACTGGTTTTAATATTGCAGGGTACAAAAGCGAAGCAGTGGATTCGTATCTAAATATTATATTGTCTGAGATGGACAATACAAGAAAAAAGGCAATGTTTTTGAATATGATGCAAATTATATATGACGATATGCCATATCTAGGACTTTATTTTTATAAAGATGCTGTAATTTACAACAAGAAAATTAGGGGGGAGTTCAATCCAAATAACTGGAGTAAGTACGATGATTTCACAAGATGGTATATACCTCCTGTTTAGAAGTGGTAATAAGTGGAATATACAAGCTTTACAATTCCGTCATTTGCATATATAATGTGTATTACTCAAAAATTTTGCCTCTTTTGTTTCATTTCAAGAGGTCTAATAAAAAACTGAAAGGGTAACACTTACATGATCTGGGTAATTATTATAGTACTGATTGTTGCTGTTGACCAGCTGGCTAAATTGTTAATAATAAATAATATAGAATTTGGAAACAGTATACCTGTAATCGAAAATTTCTTTTACATTGCCCATTGGCAGAATAAAGGAGCTGCATGGGGGTTAATGCAGAACGGCAGGTTGTTTTTTATTCCTGCAACTATAGTTATCTCAATAGTTTTAGTCAGGTTTTTGTATAAATATGACAATGTGCTATTAAGAACCTCTATTTCGATGATTTTAGGCGGAGCTATCGGAAATTTGATTGATCGGATTGCAAGGTCGGGAGGTGTAGTAGATTTTCTTGATTTTTATATAGGTTCATATCACTTTCCAACATTTAATGTTGCAGATTCGTTTATAGTTATAGGTACGTTCCTATTGGCATATTATATGCTTTTTGTATATAAGGAAAAAACGGATTAAAGGCAGGAAGCACAGGTACAATTATGGAAGAGACAAGATTTATTGGCAGTGAAAATGGAATAAGGATTGATGCATGGGTTGCCAAGATGCTGACCGGTCATTCAAGGTCGTATATTCAAAAGCTTTTAACTGAAGGGCTTATCAAGGTTAACGGCAAATCTGTAAAATCAAATTATAAAGTCAGGGAAGGTGATGAGATTGTTGTTACTATTCCTGACCCTGAACCTCTTGATGTTGCAGTTGAAAACATTCCTATACCTATTTTGTACGAGGATGAAGATATTGTTGTTGTGGATAAACCGAAGGGCATGGTGGTACATCCGGCTGCTGGCAATTACAGCGGAACTTTGGTTAATGCCTTATTAGGATATTGCAGGAACGAATTATCCGACATAAACGGAGTAATAAGGCCTGGTATTGTACATCGTTTGGACAAAGACACTTCTGGAGTTCTTGTCGTTGCCAAAAATAATTCAGCTCATGAGAATCTGTCTTCAAAGCTAAAGGATCATGATATTAAAAGAATGTATAATGCTGTTGTTCATGGTGTTATAAGAGAAGAATCCGGCAAAATTGACGCACCGATTGGAAGACATCCGGTTGACCGAAAGAAGATGGCTGTCAATACGAAAAATGGAAGAAAAGCAGTAACTTATTTCAAAGTAATTGAAAGGTTTAAGGACTCGACTTTTGTGCAAATAACACTTGAAACAGGAAGAACACATCAAATACGAGTCCATATGTCATACATAGGTTATCCTGTTATCGGAGATTCGGTGTATGGAAGAAAAAGCAATAGGTTTGGAATTGAAGGTCAGACCCTTCATGCAAAAGTGTTGGGATTTATGCACCCTGCAAAGAACAGTTACATGGAATTTGAATCAGACTTACCGCTGTATTTTAAAGAACTTTTGTCAAAATTAAGGGAAAGTCTATAGGGGATTCTTTTAGGTTTTCAGACTTTTCAACTTTTTTTGAATTTTTTGTTCTTTTCAATTGAAATATAATATGTTATAATTATTGCTGTAAATTTTACTTTAGGAGGAAATCATATGAAGCATATAAAAGTATTAAACGGTTCTACATTGAAAGATAGTATGAAAAAGGGTGGATGCGGTGAATGCCAGACTTCCTGTCAGTCAGCTTGCAAGACTTCATGTACTGTAGCAAACCAGAGCTGTGAAAAGAAATAATAAGCTGAGGACTTTTTTCAGGGTCTTCGTACAAAAGAACAGATTATTTTATAGATCAAGGAAATGTTTATAAGGTGGAAAGTGAAAGAAAGGTTTCGCTTTCTACTTTTTTAGGTCTCTTGGAGTGAAATGAAAGAGGCAAAACTGAGTACCCTCGATGGGTACTCAGTTTTATTGATTAGGTATTTTGAGAAGCGAAATTGAGCATCCTCGATGAGTGTGAAATATTTTGTGGATTTATTTTAAAAAAATGTATTTTGAAGTTGGGAGAATTAGCATGATTCATAAATTTTCATTGTTCGGCACCAATATTGTAGTTGATGTAAATAGTGGTGCTGTGCATGTCTTTGATGATATATCCTATAAAATATTGGATTATTATAAAGATTCAAATTCGGACAGGATTATATCAATTCTGTCGGACAAGTACGATAAGAAAGATATTGAAGAAGCATTAAGTGAGATTGAAAGCCTTATTGAAAATGGAATGCTTTTCACAGAGGATCCTTACAGGGATTATGTATCTGTTTCTAACAGAAAATCTGTTGTGAAAGCTCTGTGTCTTCATATATGCCATGACTGCAATTTGAGATGCAGGTATTGTTTTGCGTCTACCGGCAACTTTGGCGGACAAAGAACAATGATGAGCACACAAATAGGTAAAAAAGCAATAGACTTTCTGATAACGGAGTCACAAAACCGCAGAAATTTGGAAGTTGATTTCTTTGGCGGGGAACCCATGATGAATTTTGATGTTGTAAAAGAAATTGTAGCTTATGCAAGGGGAAAAGAAGAGCAATATAATAAAAGATTTAGGTTTACAATTACTACAAATGGACTTTTGTTAAATGAAGAGAATATGAAATATATAAACGAAAACATGCAGAATGTAGTTCTTAGTATTGACGGAAGGGAAGAAACAAATGATAAAATGAGATTCAGGATTGACGGTACAGGCTGTTATAAGGATATAATGCCTAAATTCAAGTTCATGGCAGAGTCCAGAAATCAGGACAACTACTATGTAAGAGGAACTTTTACAAGAGAAAACCTTGATTTTTCAAAAGATGTCCTTCATCTTGCAGACCAAGGTTTTGAACAGATATCTGTAGAACCAGTGGTTGCGGCAAAGGATACTGGTTTTGATATTAGGGGGGAAGACCTTCCGGTTATTTTCAAAGAGTATGAAAGACTTGCTTTTGATATAGTGGAAAGAAGAAAGAAAGAAAAAGGCTTTAACTTCTTTCATTTTATGCTGGACTTATCCCAGGGACCTTGTATAATTAAAAGACTCAGCGGATGCGGTTCGGGACATGAATATCTTGCGGTTACTCCTGAGGGCGATTTGTATCCATGTCATCAGTTTGTTGGAGATGAAAAGTTCAGAATGGGCAATGTGGTTGACGGAATACAAAATAGAGATATTCAGAATAGTTTTAAGAATTCCAATATCTACACCAAGGATGAGTGCGGAAAATGCTGGGCAAGATTTTACTGTAGTGGCGGATGTGCTGCAAATTCATATCAGTTTCATAATGATATAAATAAACCCTATAAGGTAGGTTGTGAGCTTGAAAAGAAAAGAGTTGAATGCGCTTTATGGGTAAAGGCTCAGGAGATTTAAGGTTATGAACTTAACTTTCCCACTTATAGTATTTTGAGGCTCTGGTTGCTCAGAACTTAGCGCCCTACAGGCGAACTTTTAAAATGCAAATTCCTATACTATCAAGTTAAGGTCAAAAAGTAAACTTTTTGACCGCGGTGAGCAATGCTACGTTAGTGGCAAAGAGCCCATAAATACTGTGGGAAAGTTGAGTTATGAAGTACGAGATTGAGAGCTTTATGAGGAAAACCCCAGAAATATTCAGGAGGATTTGCGATGGATTTGATTACTTTAAAAAATGTAAAGAATAGTGAAGAAGTAGTAACGCTTTTTGAAATTGCAGACAAACAGCTTGAAGCACAAGGATACACTGAACACTCATACAGGCATGTCGGGCTGGTATCGGGAGCTGCAGGTGAAATAATGCAAACATTGGGATTTGATGAGCGTAAAGTTGAATTGACCCGAATTGCAGGATATCTTCATGATATAGGCAATGCGGTAAACAGGGCGGATCATGCCCACTCAGGAGCAATACTTGCTTACAACATTCTTACGCGTATGGGTATGAACTGCAAGGAAGCAGCAGAGGTCATGCTTGCAATTGGCAACCATGATGAAGGAACAGGCACTGCTGTAAGTAACATTTCTGCAGCATTGATACTGGCAGACAAGTCGGATGTTCATAGGACAAGAGTGAGGAATAACGATATAGCAACCTTTGATATTCATGACAGGGTAAATTATGCGGTGGACAAATCCAGAATATATGTTGACAGTGAGAAGAAGATTGCAGTACTCGAACTACGTATAGATACTGAAATCTGTCCTGTGATGGATTATTTTGAGATATTCCTTATTAGGATGACCATGAACAGAAGGGCGGCAGAATTTTTGGGTTTGAAATTTCAGTTAATAATAAATGGAACGTATTTACTGTGACAGCCTTAAAATACTAATGGCATTGAGTTTTATTTGTTATTGACGTTATTTTATTAAAGTTATATAATATTCAAGTGTGGACAAGAATAAAAAGGGGGAATTTCACAAATGAAAGGTAGCAACGGGGTTAAGGCTTTCCTGGTTATATTGGTTATCGGCATATTGGTTTATATAACTTTTGCCGGAGTGTCAATTGATGCCTGGGAGTTCGAAATCAAGAAAATAACTGATATGGAAAGTATCAGGTATGGTATCGATATAAAGGGTGGTATCAGAGCAACACTTGCCGCTCCTCCAAATGAAAATCCGACAGATTCGGAAATGGAAACTGCGAAACAAATAGTTGAAAAGAGATTGGATGCAAAACGTATATATGACAGATCGGTTGTTATTGATAATATCAATAAAAGAATAATAATTGAGATTCCTTATAAAAAGGATCAAAAAAGTATCGACCCGCGTGAAGCAGTTGATGACCTTGGACAAACCGCTCTCCTGACTTTCAGGGAGGTTGACGAGACTCGAAAAGATCCTCTGACGAATGATTACCTGCCGCTGGATGATAAAATAATATTAAAGGGAGACGATGTTGTCAAGGCGGAGCCTCAAGCAGACATGAATAGCGGATTGTCTTATGTAAGTCTTGAGCTTAGTGACGAGGGAGCGAAGAAATTTGAAGAGGCTACCGGAAGACTGGTAGGTCAAAAAATAGCTATATACCTTGATGATAAAATGTTTTCCGCACCAAATGTAAAACAAAAAATAATTGGAAAGAATGCAGTAATAGAATTGAATAACCCCGATCCAAAAAGTTCTGCTCAGGAAGCAAAAGACCTTGCTGCGACTATCAGGGCAGGTGCATTGCCTTTCCAACTTGATGCTGTAGAAATTAACTCAATTAATGCTCTTTTAGGAGAAACAGCATTAAGGGTTACTGCTTTTGGAGGAATGGTTGCATTAATACTGGTATTGATATTTATGCTGTTGTACTACAGGCTTCCGGGTATAGTAGCGGATATTGCACTTGTAGGGCAGATTTCAACTATGCTTCTTATTATATCGGCATCGGATATGTCCCTGACACTACCAGGTATAGCGGGTATCATATTGACTGTTGGTATGAGTGTTGACGCAAACGTTATTATATTTGAAAGAATAAAGGAAGAAATGAGAATGGGCAAAACTGTACAAGCTGCTGTTGATGTAGGATTCAAGAGGGCATTTTCAGCTATACTTGACGGTAATGTAACAACATTGATTGCTGCAGTTGTTCTATATATTCTCGGTACAGGACCAATACAATCCTTTGCACTGACTTTAGGTCTTGGTGTTGTTTTGAACTTTGTTACAGCAATATATGTGTCAAGGACTTTGCTCAGGGCTATATCAGGTCCTGTGATGTTCAAAAAAAGCTGGCTGTATGGAGTAAAAGGGGGGACTGGGAATGTTTGATTTCTACGGTAAGAGAAATATATTTCTTGTAATTTCGGGGCTGGTTATACTGGCTGGTATTATAGGTTTTATTGTAAATGGTGGATTTGTGTATGACATACAATTTCAGGGCGGAGAAGAGATAATTCTGTCAATGAATGATTCAAGTTATGAAGATTCGGTTGTTGCAAATATGTTATCAGAACTTATAAACAAGAAGGTGCATGTTCAGAGTTCTACTACGTTTGATGTTACCGATAAAAGCAAAGAAATAAAACAGATGGTTATTAAGGTTGCAACTTCAGACCAACTGGAAAAAAGTGAACGTACAGCTATTGTTGAGGCGGTAAGCAAGGAATATAATGTGAATGAGGATGTTATACCAGATGTTAACAGTATCTCTGCATCTATAGGAAATGAATTGAAGGTTAGAGGGATTTTGGCAATAGTTGTAGCATCATTATTAATGTTGGTTTATATATGGATAAGGTTTAACGTTATGTCAGGATTATTTGCAGGGGCAATTGCAGTGCTGGTACTTATCCATGATGTTGCTGTAATGACATCGCTATATACAATATTTTCAATACCGCTTAATGAATCTTTTATTGCTGCTGTTTTGACTATTGTGGGTTATTCCATTAATGATACAATAGTAATATTCGACAGAATAAGAGAAAATAGCAAGATACTAAGAAAGGATCCGCTTCCTGTGCTTGTTAACAAAAGTATAACGCAGACACTTTCAAGGACAATAAATACGTCTGTATCTACATTGATATGTGTTGTTACAATATATATATTTGCAACAATGAACGGTATTGAGTCTATAAGAGAATTTACAATGCCGCTGATGGTAGGTCTTATAAGCGGAACTTATTCATCAGTTTTTCTTTCAAGTCCGTTTTGGGCAGCGTGGAAAGAATCGGAGACGAGGAAAAAACTTACAGGGAGAACAGCATAGTTTCGTTTTTTGTGGTCATGTATATTTAGGGATGGGGTCAAAATATTGATTCCCATCCTTTTTAGGTCTCTTGGAGTGAAATGAAAGAGGCAAAACTACAGTACCCTCAATGGGTAGTAAATTTTATTCAAAGTTTTTTATTGATTTTTCAGAAACTTTGTGCTATATTGAATGCGATAAAGATTTTATATCGTACTTCAATTTCTTAATATAACATCACAAAAATTAATTTTTTCAATGTAGAATTATTTTTGTGATTAATATATATTGAATGCGATAAAGATTTTACATTATGACTGATAGCTGTAAAGTAGTAGTTTTGTTGTTTATACGGATGGTATCTTTTTAAAGAACCATACAAATTTATTTTAAGCCCCGGTTTAAAACTGCTTTGATCCTTTATAGGACAGGGACAGGTTGACTTTTAGAACAATAGTTTATTGTTTTATGACTTTGGTTATTTTTAAGTCAATCCTGTTTGGATTGGCTTTTTTAGTTTATAAATATATTATAATTAATAAAATTAAAAAAAGGTGGTATATATAATGAATAAAAAGTTTACAGTTAATAATTTTAAAGAATATAAAGAATCCGGAAAGAAGATAAGTATGCTTACTGCATATGATTATCCTACAGCAAAAATTCTTGATGAATCGGGAATAGAAACTATACTTGTAGGTGATTCCTTGGGGATGGTTGTGTTAGGATATGAGGATACAACGAAGGTAACAATGGAAGATATGATTCATCACACTAAAGCAGTTGCAAGAGGTGCTAAACATGCAATGATAATAGCTGATATGCCTTTTATGTCTTACCACACAGGCAAATATGAAGGGGTAAGAAACGCTGGAAGGCTTATAAGCGAAGGAGGATGCAGTGCTGTCAAGATTGAAGGGGGACAGGAAATAACTGAAATCATAAGGGCTATAATTAATGCGGGAATACCTGTTATGGGTCATATTGGTTATACTCCTCAGTCGGTAAATCTTTTTGGAGGTCATAAAGCACAGGGAAAGACAATGGATACAGCAAAAAAGATATATATGGATGCGATTAAACTTCAGGAGGCAGGTGTGTTTTCTATAGTACTAGAATGTGTCCCTTACAAGCTTGCCCAATTTATAACTGAAAGACTTGATATTCCTACAATAGGGATAGGTTCTGGATCTGCATGTGATGGTCAGGTACTTGTGCTTCAAGATATGATTGGATTATTCAGAGATTTTACTCCAAGGCATGTCAAAAAATATGCTGATACGGGAAGTTTGATGGAAAGCTCTGCTAAGAGTTATTTGGATGAAGTTCATAAAGGAGTTTTTCCGACAGAAAAAAACTCTTTCAAAATTGATGAAGAAATTATAGAATGTTTAAAAGAGATTAATGTGTGATTAACACAAATTGATAGGAGTTTTTACTATGAAAGTTATTGAAAGAATTGCAGAAATTAAAGATGCTGTCATCAAATATAAAAATGAAGGAAAATCAATAGGCTTTGTTCCAACAATGGGATACCTTCATGAAGGTCATATATCTTTAGTTAATACATCAGTAAATCAAAATGATGTTACAATAATAAGCATATTTATTAATCCTACTCAGTTCGGACCTGGTGAAGATTTTGAGAAATACCCGAGGGATATGAAGAGTGACTTGGATAAGGCTTCTTTAGCAGGGGTCGATATTGTTTTTACACCCACTGTAAAAGAAATGTATCCTGAGGGATATAAAACATACGTGAACGTTGAAGGAATAACCGAAATACTTTGCGGTAGATATCGTCCGGGACATTTTAATGGAGTAACTACTGTTGTGAACAAGCTTTTTAACATTGTAGAGGCTCACAGGGCTTACTTTGGACAAAAGGATGCTCAACAGTTGGCTGTTATAAAGAAAATGGTCAAGGATTTAAATATGAATATAGAAATAGTAGGATGCCCCATTATTCGTGAAAATGATGGTCTTGCAATGAGCTCAAGAAATGTATACCTTAGTGGTGAAGAAAGAAAAGCGGCAGTTATTCTTTCAAAATCGCTTTATGAAGCAGAAAATCTTATTAAAGACGGAACAAGAAGGAAGGATGAAATAATAGAATATATTACAAACCGGATAAATTCGGAAAAGCTTGCCAACATTGAATATACAGAGATTGTAAATGCGGACAGCCTAGAGGAAATTGAAACGCTTGCAGGAAAGATACTTATTGCTCTAGCTGTCAAATTCGGTCGTACCAGACTTATAGACAATGTTATGGTGGAGGTGATTTAGATGTTTTTGACCCTGATGAAATCAAAAATTCATCGTGCAAGAGTTACGCAAGCTAATCTTAATTATGTAGGAAGTATTACTATAGATGAAGAATTGATGGAAAAAGCAGATATTGTTGAGAATGAAAAGGTTCAGATAGTAAACAATAATAACGGTAGCAGACTTGAAACGTATGTAATTCCAGGTTTGAGGGGAAGCGGCATGATCTGTTTGAATGGTGCTGCGGCAAGGCTTGTTCAGCCCGGGGATACAATAATTATTATTTCTTATGGAATAGTTGATAAAAATGAGTCGAAATCGCATACACCGATAATAGTTTTTGTTGATGAAAACAATAAAATAACAAGTGTGAATGACCGGGAGAACCATGGCGATATAAAATAAATATCCGATGCTGTAATGCCATTTTAGCCAGTTCTATTTTTTGAAATGAACCTAATAAAATCTCGTATCTTATAAATACGAGATTTTATTAGATCTCTTCGAGTGAAATGAAAGAAACAAAATTCCTGTACTCTCGATGGGTACGAAATTTTAATAGAGCTATTTTCTGAAAGGAAATCCGGCAAAAAGCGGGGGACTCAATGTCCCGAAGTTTGTTTTACTTATTTTTTTGTTATAAAATCAATCAATAACCCCCCAATTATAACTTCAGCCAGAATAACAGAACTGTTTTTTATTACCGTAATCCCTATAAATTCAATGTAATCATCGTAATTAAGTACTGTTTTGTTAAGAATAATTGTTAGAGTTCCCAGTACAAGAAGCAAAAGAGATATCTTTGTGCCATATTTAATTAAAGATTTTGAAAAGCTATTTATATTATTGAACTCTTTTGCAATCTTTTCTATGTTCTTTCCGTTTTTTGATTGCATGCCTTCCAGCCATCCTTTCTAAAAATGTTAATGAAGGCAAAACCCCCATTTGCAACTGAAAATATAACTTCCACTATTATTTTCACGTAATCAACTATTTGAAGAAAAATAGTTGATTAGAAAAGGTGGAAGTAATATTTTGCTCATACCTTAACATGTTAGACCTCTTATAATATAAAGCTACATTTGTCAGAAATGTTTTGCAAATATTATGTTAACATAACCCTATAAGCCCTTCAATACAAAAAGTTTACCAATAATGAAGAGAATAACGAATTGCCTGTTTTTAAGGTGTCACAAACTTTACCAAAAATTATAATAATGATGTTGAAATAATATAAAGGGATGAGTGAAATATCTGTTATGACTGAGAAATTTAACCAAATACTGTTCTTATTAGGTCCCTTCGAGTGAAACGAAAGAGGCAAAACTTCCGTACCCTCAATGGGTACTCGATATTATTATTCGACGTATAATAACATTTTTTTGTTATATGAGAAATATGTTTCGTGTAAAACAAAATTGGTGTCGAAGGATATAAAAGATTGGGAAGAAAAGGCGAAAAGTTGTAGTATTAATGCATTCTGCAATGTTATATAATTAGCATATAAACAGTAGTTAAGTTCAATATGATTAGGGGGAGAGACGAATGATAAGTAAATATTTAGAAGGGAAAATTGAACTTAGGCAGGCTGAAGAATATGAAATATCAAGCGAAATGATTGAGTTGGAGTATTACCTTATTGAAAGTGAAGTGGAGAGGTATGAGAATTGCTTAGGAGGTAAAGTATACGGAATCGAAATTTTAAAAAGAGAAAACAAAAATAGCATTGAAAGCAAGCTAATAAAAAACCTATCACATAACAGGGAAAACACGCAAACAATAGTTGGTATTCTAGCAAAGAATGCGGTTACCCCTACAGAATTGTCCTTTGTCATAGATGATATAATAGGAGCATAAAGCTTTATAAAAACAGGTCTGGTTCGGTTTAATAAAAGACTGGGGAGAATTGTCTGATTTTTTTTGGAACTTAGCTTAATTGTATTGATTAAAAGTATATAAGTGTCGAAATTTAAAGGATTCTAGTGCCCCGTAATAGAGTTTATTTCTAAAAGCGGGGCACAACACTTAATAACTCAACTTTCCCACAGTATTTATGGGCTCTTTGCCGCTAACGTAGCATTGCTCACCGCGGTCAAAAAGTAAACTTTTTGACCTTAACTTGTGAGCAACCAGAGCCTCAAAATACTATAAGTGGGAAAGTTGAGTTATTAAGTGCATTTCTATTTTTGTGTGAACGTCTATTTTTCCAATTTATAATAATTTTTGTGATTAATATAAATATGGTATTATATTAATATAAAATTATTTTAGCCATTCCCAAAGTACATATAAAATTTGAAGGGGGTAAGCAAGCAATGAAAATACGTGAAGAAATAGAAAAATTAGAAGAAAAGTCGCTGTCACTGCATGCAGTGTTAAGCTCCAAATCCAGAGGAAGAACTACTGAGGAAAAGGAATGTGGTGTAAGAACATGTTTTCAGAGAGACAGGGACAGGATTATCTATTCTAAAGCTTTTAGAAGGCTGAAGCACAAGACACAGGTTTTCATATCGCCTGAAGGTGATCACTATAGAACAAGGCTTACCCATACTCTCGAAGTATCACAGATAGCAAGAACAATAGCAAGAAGTCTCAGGCTCAATGAAGACCTTACCGAAGCAATTGCTTTAGGGCACGATTTAGGGCACACGCCGTTTGGACATACTGGTGAAAATGTTCTTAATAAAGTATGCCCTTTTGGATTTAAACACAACGAACAGAGTTTAAGAGTTGTTGATATCCTTGAAAAGGAAACTGGGCTAAACCTGACATGGGAAGTTAGAGACGGAATAAGAAACCATACAGGAAATATAATGCCAGGGACATTGGAAGGCGAGATCATAAGGTTTGCAGACAGAATAGCGTATATAAACCATGATATAGATGATGCAATCCGTGCAGGGATAATAAGCGAAGACGTACTTCCAAAAGAGTGTGTAAGGATTCTTGGAAAAAGCTCAAGTAAGAGAATAAACAGTATGATTATAAACATTATTGAGAACAGCAGGGATTCAGATACAATCAAAATGAGCACCGAATTTCAGAAGGCAAAAGATGAATTAAGAAGTTATATGTTTAAAAATATTTACGTAGGGTCTGAAGCTAAAAAAGATGATATGAAAGCACAGAATATTGTTAATGAACTTTATAATTATATCAAGGCAAATCCCGGTTTTCTTTCTAAAGAGGCCGAGAATAGACTTGAATCTGACGGAATAGACAGAGTTGTTTGCGATTATATTGCAGGTATGACTGACAGGTATGCAGTGAAAAAGTTTCATGAAATTTTTATTCCCGAGGCTTGGCATTAGTGTTAAGCTTCTCGTTATGTTCTCTTAAGTTTTTTTGCTTAAATTTATACGCAATTAAGATGATTAAAATGCCTTTACTTTTATTTGTACGTATAAATTGGTAATAAAGATGAAAGAATATCTAAAAATATTTATTTTATAAAGAAGGAAAAACTTTTTTTTTGTAGAATAACAAATAGAGCGCAGGATATTTATATTTGATGGTGGGTGTATAAAGTAAAAAATTCTGACTTAATATTTATATTAAGAAAATATGAATAAAAGTTTATATCTAATAAATACACTTAGTCCTCATCCCTGTTAAATAGAGAGATGAGTTTTTGTTTTAAAGTAAGAATAAAATGACAAAAAAAGAAGGAATATTATTAAATATGTCGAAGAAATATAGAATAATAAAGATAGGTTGTGCTTTTGTGTGATGTTTTTGAGACTTAAGAGGAGTTGGATTGGAAAGAAGAATTTAAAATGGTGAGATTTTATTCTGATGAATTGATTGAAGAAATAAGAATACGCAATGATATATTAGGAGTAGCCGGTGAGTATATAAAGCTTGAGAGAAAAGGGAAGAGTTACTTCGGACTTTGTCCTTTTCACAGGGAGAAGACCCCTTCATTTAGTGTTGATCCGGCAAAACAGCTGTATTACTGCTTTGGATGTGGGAAAGGCGGGAGTGTTGTCCAGTTTATAATGGAAGTCGAAAATCTTGACTATCTTGAAACGATAAAACTACTTGCCGAAAGAGCTAAAATTCAATTGCCTGAAGGGGAAAGTGAGGAAGAAAAGGAAAGGGCATTAAAAAAGCAGGAAATACTTAAAGTAAATATAGAAGCTGCAAGATTTTTTTATGAACAATTGAATAATGGAAAAAATGTAAAGGTACGGCAATATCTGCAAAAAAGAAAAATTAACGAGGGTATTGCTAGAAAATTCGGTATAGGGTACTCGCCAGACAGTTGGAACCAGTTATACAATTGTCTGAAGGATAAGGGCTATACCGATGAGATACTTTTAGACAGTGGTTTGATTAATAAAAAAGCGGATAACTATTATGACAGGTTCAGGAACAGAATAATATTTCCCATATTTGACATCAGAGGTAATGTGATCGGATTTGGGGGGAGGGTGCTTGACGATTCCGTTCCGAAATATCTGAATTCGCCTGAAACTATTGTATACAATAAAAGGAATAACTTATATGCATTAAACTTTGCCAAGAATTCTGGAGAAAAGAGAATAGTAGTTGTTGAAGGATACATGGATGTAATATCGCTCTACCAGTTTGGAATAATAAATACTGTGGCATCTTTAGGAACTGCATTGACTGAAAGTCAGGGAAGAATACTGAAAAAATATGCAGAAGAGGTCGTTATTTCATATGATGCAGATACCGCAGGACAGGCTGCTACCATGAGAGGACTGGATTTGTTGAGCGATATAGGGTGTAATGTCAAAGTGCTTATAATCCCTAAGGGTAAAGACCCTGATGAATTTGTAAAGAAAAATGGTTCAGATGCTTTCAGAAAACTGTTGGATAGTTCTTTGTCGCTGGTCGAGTATAAAATAAAAGTTTTAAGAACTCAGGTAGACACAAGCACAACTGAAGGCAAGATCAAATTTCTTAATCAAACTACAGATGTGCTCACTAAAATAGACAATAACCTTGAAAGGGAAATGTATATAAAGAAAATAGCAGGAGAATATGAAGTCAGTGAAGGTGCAATGGTTACTGAAATAATAAAAAGATCAAAACCTAGAAAAGGTTTTAAACCTACATCTATAAATCCAGGCATTACAGGATTTACTGACGGAAGCAAGCGTTTAAGCAGAAATAAAAGTAATTATAAAAATGATAAAGACAGGATTGTGAATTATGAAAGGCTTTTGTTATCTCTTTTGAGTACTGACAACTCACTCTATAGGATTATGAAGGACAAAGTTGTTTCTGATTATTTTGAAGATGAGGAGAACAGGGAGATTGCAAAAATTGTTTTTAAGAGATTTGAAGAAAAGAAGGGAATAGTTCCGGCTGAGCTTATTAACTTGGCTGGAAGTGACACAGTGAATATATTTGTACGTTTAATACAGGGGGAATGTAATTTTGAAGATAACATAAAGGCAGTTTTGGATATAATCAGAAATATAGACATATATAAACTGGACAAACGACAAAAGGAAATACTTGATGCTTTATCGACTTCAGAAAATGATGCGGAAGAGTTGAAATTGGAGCTTAAATCAATAATAAACAGAAAGAAAAGTATATAGATATATACATCTTAATGAACGGAGGGGCAGTAAGTGAAACCCAATAATGATGTAAGAAAAGTGATTCTGCTTGAGTTAATTGAAAAGGGCAAACAAAAGGGAATGTTGACTTATAAAGAAATAATGGATGCTTTTGAGGAAGTTGAAATTGAACCTGAATTTGTAGAGAAGGTATATGAAACCCTTGAGAACATGTCTATAGATGTAATCGGGAACATAGAAGAGGAAATGGAAGAAATGCAAATTACAGAAGAGGATCTTGAACTCTCTGTTCCGGAAGGTATAAGTATAGATGACCCTGTAAGAATGTACTTGAAAGAAATAGGTAAAGTGTCTCTTTTGAGTGCGGAAGAAGAAATTGAACTGGCTCAGAGGATGGAAGAAGGTGACAGCGAAGCAAAAAGAAAGCTTGCTGAAGCCAATCTTAGGTTGGTTGTAAGTATAGCTAAGAGATATGTCGGAAGAGGTATGCTTTTTCTTGATTTGATTCAGGAAGGAAATCTCGGATTGATAAAAGCAGTTGAGAAGTTTGACTACACAAAAGGTTATAAATTCAGCACATATGCAACATGGTGGATAAGACAAGCAATAACCAGAGCAATAGCAGATCAGGCAAGGACAATAAGAATACCTGTCCATATGGTTGAAACTATCAATAAGTTAATAAGGGTATCAAGGCAGCTTTTACAGGAACTTGGAAAAGAACCTCAGCCTGAGGAAATTGCAAAAGAAATGAATCTGCCGGTTGAAAAAGTAAGAGAAATTATGAAGATATCGCAAGAACCGGTTTCACTTGAGACACCGATTGGCGAAGAAGAGGACAGCCATCTTGGGGACTTCATTCCAGATGATGATGCACCGGCGCCTTCTGAAGCGGCAGCATTTACACTTTTAAAGGAGCAACTAATAGATGTATTGGATACTTTGACTCCAAGGGAGGAAAAGGTTTTAAGGCTCAGATTCGGACTTGATGACGGAAGAGCAAGAACTCTTGAAGAGGTTGGCAAAGAGTTCAATGTAACCAGAGAGAGAATTAGACAAATAGAGGCAAAGGCATTAAGAAAACTCAGACATCCTAGCAGAAGTAAAAAACTGAAGGACTATCTGGACTGAACTCGATTAAAAAAATCGAGTTTTTTTATTTGAGCCATTTCCCGAAGGGAAATCCGGCAAAAAAAAAGATCCCATAAATAAGAGTATTTATGGGATTAGGGGAGTATAATTTAAAAATTACACCTAAAATTATAATAATGAATTAGATAACAAAAATCAATGGAAAGTGATGGTGATTTTGTTAGGTCTCTTGGAGTGAAATGAAAGAGGCAAAATTTAGTACCCTCGATGGGTACTAATTT
>CAYPCH010000041.1:0-13896 GCA_964409165.1 uncultured Oscillospiraceae bacterium
ACTTGGCATAGGGATTTACCAGGATATTTTCTTTATATACGACCTTGATATTGAGGATAAGTCTAATTTTGTCGAGGTAGGAGAGATTATAATAAGAAGCATACCGAATATTTTGAGGCATAACAGAGATATCTGGGTTGGAGCTACTGTGTACAATACTAAAGATACCTATAAAAGGAGGGTTTTGCTGGATAACGGATACAAGCCGATTGCTGGAACTGGTTATCTGTATATGAATCCGGAAGCAGAGGGATATTACGATATTGATGAGATATTTGAAGACGGATATGAAGAGCTTGCTGACGATAATTAATACACGTTTGCTAAAGCTTGAAATAATGATACAATTTAAATATGAAAGGCTAGAAATTATTAATCTTAAAAGTGCTGGTGTAAAATAAAATACTAGTGTAAAATGTTGAGTTCAGGGTGTACAATGTATAATCTGAAAGTGAACAGGGGGATTGTATGAAAAAGAGAAAGTTAGCTTTATTATTTACTGTAATAGCTTTGGCTTTAGTTATTTCCATAGGGTTATTTAGATTTTATCCAACACGGGATAAGGTTATGAATAGCGGCAACTATGAGATTACTCAATCAGAACTTGACGAAACAATAAGGTTTTCGATTAGTCCTAAGAGTTATATGAGTCTCGAAAGAGGCAAAGGAACTACGGTTAACATGACACTATATGAAGACCATGGTACCAGAATATTCTTTGAGAGTATTATACACCGTGGGGCTACCTATATTGTAAATGTTAACTGCACTACCAACTGGAACTTTATGTCGGGTACGTTTCTGACGCCGTGGCGATTAAAGAGTGTGGATGGGGAAGATATGTGGAGCATTGTTTCTCCAGGAGGGAGAGTATACAATGAAAATAATGAAGACTTAAATGTCATTCGTGGAAAAGGTGTTAGCGATTTACTGTATTATGAATTTAACGAAACAGATTTTTTAAATTCCGACAGGATAACAATAGAGATCAGCGGGTACTATTTGAGCAACTATAAGTTTAATTTCAGATAACTCAGACAGAAGAACCGTCAGACTGTGTGAAAACTAAATTTTTTTCAAAAATATGAAATTCTATGTGTTTTGTGTTGCATTCTTGGCATGTAAAAATGTCTCCAAGGCTTTGAATAAATTAAAAATTTCAGAAAATGCAAAATTAATACTGCTAAATTTCATCAAAAATAATTCTCACACAGTCTGCCGTCCCCGTGTCTAAACTAAGGAGGCAGTTTTAAGTGGATAGAAGGGTTTTTAGGAAGTCATTGTTTTCACTAATTGTTTTCATCCTCATATCTTTATTAAATCCGGTAATTTATGCAAACGAGCAGCAAATACAGATATTTATGGATGGTGCAAGACTTGATATGGGAGACACAGCTCCGTTTATTGAAAATGGCAGAACTCTTGTGCCTATGCGGTTAATTTTTGAAGCTTTAGGTGTTAAGGTTGAGTGGAACGGCAATACACGAACCGTTACAGGAAGCACCGATGATAGTGGATTGAGACTTACAATAGGGAGTTCTGATGTAATAGTAAACGGATTGAAGAAGCAACTGGATGTTCCAGCAAAGATTGAAGGTGATCGTACATATGTGCCCTTAAGATTTGTTGCCGAGAGTATGGGGGCAGATGTTCAATGGAATGCAAGCAGCAGGACGGTGAGCATTGAAAGGCGTTTGGAATCCGATATAAAGCTTGTAAAAGGAATAAATAAGATTGTATTTGCTGATGAAGAGCTTGGGAAAAGCATTTTGACACTTAATGATGATTACATGAGGTCACTTAGTGAATTTGACATATCGTCAAAGATGCGAACCGACAGCAAAGCAGGTATTGATGAATTCAAACAACACTTTTCCGAACAGGTTCGAAGCTTTACGAAGGATGAAATGGACGTGATAAACGGAATAATAGAAGAAGTGCGCCCGTTAATCGGCAATTACGTTATGTATTTCCCTGAGGAAACTGTTTTTATTAAAACTACTGGCAGGGAAGAAGCAAACGCTGCTTATACAAGGTCAAATGCCATAATTCTTCCGCAATCAATGGTAAATATGAACAGGAAGTTTCTGAGGGATATCATAATACATGAATTTTTTCATATATTCAGTCGGTATAATAGCGGGGAAAGGGAACAGCTCTATGACGTTATAGGATTTAAGAAGGGCGCATATTTTGAATATCCAGAAGAATTGGCAGATCTCAGGCTGTCCAATCCCGATGCGGTTGACAACAGATATTATATAGAACTTGACCTTGATGGGGAAAGGGTTAAAGCTGTACCTGTACTGTATGCTTCTGAAAAGTTCAACACATCAAAGAGCCCTAGTTTTTTTGACTATTTAGTTATGAAACTGGCAGTTGTAGAAGTGTCAGAGGGCAGTTGCACTCCAGTATATAGAAACGGCGAACTCTTGATGATTGAATCAGGAGAAGCATTTTACAAAAGGGTAGGGTTTAACAGTGATTATATTATACAGCCAGAGGAACTTCTAGCAGATAACTTTGTAATGATGATAAACAATACGAATGTCCCCAGCCCTTTTGTAATACAGGGAATAAAAAATATACTGCAAGTTGATTCTGTTAAGGGATACTGCAAGGGTGCAGTTTTTTGCCGGTGTAATCCAAAATCATTTTTTGTACCTTCCTAATATCTTCAGTATTGGGAAGAGATTTTATAATTTTTTCCCAATATCCTTTATTCTTTATACATTCAAAAGTATATCTGAAGTTAATGTCAAATATCCACGATAATCTGAGAAGCTTCATATCGTCAGAAGTTTTTACATTATTATAGTCAATAAGCTTTCCATTTAAAACATCCGAAAGGACTTGTTGTGAGTAACCCGGGCTCATGGATGCTTCACCCACACTCAGGTTTGGGTAGGCTTCAGGGCTTTCGTAGTAGTTAACCAGAATATCAAGTATATCCAATTTGTCGGCATCTCTTATCAATTTTGTAAATAATAAAGATTCTGAATCTATATCAATTGGAATTCTAAATATATTGTGAAACCGGATTGCGTCAAGCAAAATGTTTCTTTCCTTCATATCCATATTAACAAGAACTTCTTCGTTTTCTAAAATCTCTACACCTAAAAGGGCATGGTTCTGGGATTTTCTATCTGAGAAAGTCCGATGTTTTTTATACTGTTCAAAGCGACCTATATCGTGCAGAAGTGCTGTGATTTCAGCAAGACAAAGCTCGCTTTCATTAAGCCCCAAGTCTTGTCCGATTGAAAGTATATTGCTGCAAACCCGTAAAGTATGGGCTTCTTTCAGTTTAATATGGAAATCGATATCAGAGTCATTGGAATAATAACCTGAAACATAATTTGAAAACCACAAGTGTAAATGTTCAACAATACTCTTATCCAAGCTCAAACCCTCCAGTAAATATTTTATATAAAGAATTTTACCACTTGAAACTTTGAAGCACAAATAAAAATTATATGCAAATTTTTTATAAGGCGTTACGATAGTAGATTATAATCGTATATTATATATTATACATTATATATGAAAACGTATGATAATATATAATGCATAATGGAGTTATGAAGTAAAAGGGAGTGATGTGGCTTACATGGTTAATGATGAACAAACTGTCAGAAGTATTTTGTTAGGAGATGAAGAGAAGTTTTCAATTCTCATAGACAAATACTATCCCAAGCTTAAAACTTTTTGTATTAAGTTGTTTATGCCAATGGAAGATGTAGAGGACATTATTCAGGAAATTTTCCTTAAAGTATATAAAAATCTTTACAAATATAGTTTTAGCTGGAGTTTTAACACATGGATATATAAAATAGCTGTTAATACATTAAAAGACATAAAAAAGAGAAAGGTTATACATACCTCAAATATTGAGATTGAAAACTTTGCACAAAGCAATGATTTTCAGAACAGTTGTGTTGACAAGCTTTATAACCGTGAAATTATAAGAGCTATGTTTAATTCAATGGACGAAAAATTGAAAACGATGATGATATTAAGATATTATGAGGATATGCCTTTCAAAGAAATTGGACAGGTTTTCAATATGACCCCGGGAGCTGTAAAAATGAAGATTTTCAGAGCTAGAGGACGTTTGTGCAAAGAATATTCCGAAGACTATTTAGGAGGTAGAACTGATGAAATGCATGTATGACAGTAAATTCATTTTATCATATAACGACAATCTGTTAAGTGATGAAGAAAGGCAGAAGTTTGAAGAGCATATTAAGGCATGCGACCGCTGTAGGAGTGAAATCAGCAGAGACAGGGAGTTAATAGGCTTTCTAAGTCAGGATGTGGAGTTAAATAGTACAAAAGATTCGCGCAGTACAATACTTAAGGGAATTCCGCTAGGGATGTACCGAAATGGTGGGATGAAATACAGATTGTTTTCATCGGCAGTTAAGTTTGTACATGGTTCAGGCAGGCTGGCAAGTACGGCAGTAATTATTATACTAATAACCATGGTTATTGCAAACCTGCAATGGATTTCTGATGTTACAAGGTCGGCAGCACTTTATTTTAACAAATTCAATAATTTTAACAAATTCGAAGAATTAACAGATAATGGCAATAGCGCACCTGTACTTACACGGGGAAGGAGTTATTCAGAGAATCTAACTGAAAAGGGAAGCAGGAATATATTATTCACCGGAGAGGATAAAAACGGTTTATTTAATTCCATAGGTATTCTTAGCATCAATAAAGAATTGAGGAAAATTAATGTTATAGTTATACCCGGGGAGTTTTATATAGATTATAGTGACAAAATCAGAAATGAGCTTGAGTTTTATGAAAAGGCCAATACTGATTTCTATAAATTTAAAAATGCTCATAATGCAGGAAGATACTTGAAATATAAAGGTACATTTGATTCAGGAGAGACGAGTTTTCTTGCGGATATAATAAAAGAAAAATTCAGAATAACTGTTGACGATTATATTATAATAAAGTCAGCCTCAGTTGAGCGTATGGCAGATTTTTTCAGTGGCGTGGATATTGATGTTCCATATGAAAATAAAGATCAGCCTGGGTTTATTAAAGATTTTATTGAGCAGATTGAGCAGTATGTAACATCTGGCAATATACAGGAACTAAATGCATTTGAAGAGAATTTCGGAGGGGACTTGCAACACAGTATAACTTCAGAAGATATGGACTTCTATATGGAAATTGTAAAGGACACAGAAATCAATGAGTATGAAATTGAATGCATTGAAGTTAGCGGAAGTGAGAAGGTTATAGACGGCACAAGCTACATTGTTTTTGAATAGTGTGGTGCATGCCTGTGAGAGTACTTCAAAATACTAAGGGGGTAATATTTTTGAGGATATTAAAAGGTTTAGGAACAAAAAAGATGTGGGGAGTGCTGCTGTCAGGATTAGGGATGATGTGCATCGTATACTTTATTATATGGACTACAGGTGTGTTGTATTGGTCGTTTGATATATCGCTTTTGTTTATTTTACTGTCAGGATTATCGTTAGTTTACTCCGGGATTTTATTGGCTTTTGAGAAGAATCCTTTGTTTTTCATAAGAAGAAGATTTTTGAGAAAAGCTGTTTGCGTTGCAATAGCATTCTCAATCTTATCCTTTGTAGTGATAGAAAGCATAATTATATACACTTCATTTTGCTACGATAAAAACACCGATGTAGATTTTATTCTGGTGCCGGGGGCAGAAGTGGTAAACGACAAGCCGTCAAAAATACTTTGGCAAAGGCTGCAAGGTGCATTGTCCTTTGCTGTTGAAAATCCTGAAACGATAATTATAGTATCAGGGTCTATAGGTCAGGGTGATACTTATTCGGAAGCAGAAGTAATGAAAAGGTTTCTAGTTGAGAATGGTATTGATGAAGAACGTATAATTAAAGAAGATAAGGCAGTAAATTCTTATCAGAACGTCAAATATTCAAAAGAAGCAATAGAAAGCATTGGAGAATTTAATGTTCCTAAAATGCTGATTGTAACAAACGGGTATCATGTTTTCAGAATGAAAATGATAGCAGCAAGTATGGGAATAGATGCTTACGGACTTCCTGTGACGGTAGATTATGCTGTTATCCCTATATGTTACACAAGAGAGTATTTTTCAATTATAAAGTTGTGTATGGTCCTTACAGGTTTGTTTTAAATTGTCGTCGGAAGCTACGTTGCTTACATTGTTTAACAGGCAAGTCAAGAACCGTCCCCGACTTGCCCCTACCCGACTTGCCCCTAACTTGCCATTTTTGGTCTTTATTCTATTCTTTTTTAGATGTATAATGATATAAAAACATTTATAAGGGAGTAACATGAAGAAACAATCGATTTCCAAAGGGTTTGCTGTGTTATCAGTAGCGGGCATAGCTGTGAAGATACTTTCCATATTGTACATTCCTTTTCTGCGTGGGATTATTGGCGATGAGGGGTATGGAATATACGGGGCTGCGTATCAGGTATATGTTTTTATTTATGTAATTGCAAATTCAGGTATACCAGTGGCCATATCAAAATCAGTTTCAGAACTCACAGCAATGGGGAATTACAAAGATGCGGAAAGGTCATTTAAAATAGCAAGGTCTTATCTTATTATAGCAGGATTTTTGTTGGCTGTTGCAATGTTTTCAGGAGCAAGACTGGCGGCGGGGCTTGTCCGTTTTGACAAATCATACTTGGCAATAGTAGCACTGGCTCCTACAGTATTGTTCACTTCCATAGGGTCGGCTTATAGGGGATATTTCCAAGGTCGTGGCAATATGACACCTACAGCTGTTTCACAGATAATAGAGCAAATTGTTAATGTTGTATTCACCCTTGTTTTTGCTTATCTGTTGCTTCAGTATGGTGTTGAAGCAGCCTGTGCCGGAGGGACGATAGGAACATCGGTGGGTGCGTTTGTTTCAACGGCAGTACTTATTTATATATATAACAAAAACAGAAGCAGTATAGTGCCCGCAGAGTATATGAACAAAAAAGTTAAGGGGTATTCATACAGGCAACTTGCTAAAAAGATAGTAAGCTACAGTATACCCATGACAGTTTGTATTGCAGCCCAATACGCAGGAAATCTTGTGGATTTGGGCAACACAAAGGCAAGGCTTTTAGCTGCCGGATTCGATGATGCAACTGCTTCAGGTATGTACGGCTTTCTCACAAAATACCAGCAACTTATGAATGCTCCTATAGCGGTGGTAGCAGCTCTTGCAGCAGCAGTATTGCCTTCACTTGCAGGCTCAATTGCCATAAATGACCGGGAACAGGCTCAGCACAAAATCAAGTATGCCATGAGGTTGTGTTTTTTGATTGTAATTCCCTCAGCGGTAGGATTTTCACTTCTAAGTGAACCAATATACTCGCTGCTTAAATTCGGAAAAGGGTCTGAACTGATGTTTTACGGTTCAATTGTTCTTGTCTTGATGTCGGTTGTTCAGATACAGACAACAATACTTCAAGGAGGCGGCAGGCTTTATACGGCAACGATAAATGTTTTAATAGGTATAGTTGCAAAGATATTGGTGAATTATGTTTTGATTGCAGTACCTCAGATAAACATCAAAGGCGCAATAATTGGAAGTGTAGTGGGATTTGGAATACCTCTCATTCTAAATACAATAGCAATAAGAAAATATCTTGGAGTGGAACTGGGATTGGTCAAACAGGCTTCAAAACCTTTGCTTTCCTCAGTTTTAATGGGAATACTTGTTTGGATAGTATATAAAGCTGTTTACGCTGTTATAGGAATTGGAGGAATGCCATATGTTGCAAATGGTCTTGCTGTGATTCTGGCGGTTATGGCAGGTATATTTGCTTATTTTTATGTAATGGTTATGTTAAAGGGGATAACGAAGGAAGACTTGGATGCAATACCAGCAAGATTAAAGGGGATGATTCCTGCAAAGTTGCTTGCACGAATAACTTAAGACTATTTTAAACTGTATTGAATGCGATAAAAATTTTACACTTCATTTTAATCTCCTTAATGTAGCATCACAACAAAAATTATTTTTTTACACTGTCGCGGAAGTATCCAATAGAATTTTTTGATTATGGGAAAATAATTTGTCGCAGTATTCTTTTCCTACCCAGTTTTTGACTTTATAATAGGCCTTGATATGCCATTCGGAATAATCCTTGGGTCTATGAGCATCGGATGCAATAAAGTCAACCAGGTTTAGTTCAATTAATCTTCTTGAAAATCTTTTGACCTTAGTCCCGTAAACTCCTATAATGCTGGCGGCATCCACCTGAACGAGACAACCTGATTCTACCAGATCCCAAAAGGCCTTTGTATTGCTTATAAAATACCTGTTTCTCTCAGGGTGTGCGATTATTGGTTTTATATTTTCCGATTGCAGTTTTAAAATTATTCTATTAAGACCTATAGGCAATATATTGAAAGGAAGCTCAAAGAGCAAGTATTTTGAATTGTTAAGTGTGTACTTATACTTATCAGTGATTATGTCAGGTAGAGCTGAGCATAAAAACACTTCGTGCCCTAAAAAGAAATCTATTCCAAAATTTTCTATTCTTGATTTTATATTATAATAATGCTCAGCAACTTTATCAGAGTTATAAATGCCCTTATGAAAGTGGGGAGTTGCAATTATAGTTGTAACTCCAATTTTATCAGCTTCCAAAATCATCTTGATGGAATCCTTAACAGATAACGATCCATCGTCTACCCCAAAGATAATGTGACAATGAATATCAAACATCTTTATACCTTCTTTTACTTATAAGCTTATTAAAAAACCGTTTTTTAACAGGCTTATTATTAGTGCCATTTCCTGAAAGGAAATTCAGCAATAATCTTTGGGACTTGATGTCCCGAAGATTATTATTAGTGCCATTTCCTGAAAGGAAATCCGGCAAAAATCTTTGGGACTCGATGTCCCGAAGATTTTTATTAGAACCGTAATAATTATAACTGCCATAATAGTTTTTATAGTCGGTTTTAGCAACCTTGTTCAAAACTACTCCTAATATATTGGCTTTTGCTTTTTGGAGCTGTTCTTTCATCATTAATGCGTTTTTGTGTTTTACAGCATTAGATTCAATAACAATAATGGTTCCATCCGATTGAGCTGCAATAATGGCACAATCTATGACACTTCCCATTGGTGGCGTGTCTATTATAATCATGTCATATAGTTCTTTTGCTTCTTTAAGTAAAATACCAAACCTGTCAGAAGCAATAAGTTCCCCGGGATTATTTGATTTTATACCGCTGCTTATAAAACTGAGTCCATCAATATCAGTTTTATTTATTATTTCTTGAATGCCAGCCGTTCCTTTTAAGTAATCGGTAAGACCTTTCAGATTACTCTTTACAAGGTTTTTGAGTGGCATTGGTTTGCGAGTATCTGCATCAATATACAAAACTTTAGTTCCGGTTTTGGCAATTGATATTGAAAGATTTATCGAGGTTGTTGATTTTCCTTCTCCCGGACTATAACTTGTAAAGGCTAATGTCCTGATGTCACTGTCTATAGCACAGAATTTAATATTTGCCCTTAAATTTTTATATGCTTCTTCAGCAGCTACATTTAGCTCATATTTAACATTATGGCATATAGCAAACATTTATAAAACGCCTCCCTATTCAACATCAAATAAAGGTATTATTCCAAGAACATTTAGCTCAAGATATTTTTCAATGTCCTCAGAAGTCTTGATTTTATCATTCCAATACTCCAGAAGAAAAACTATACCCAGAACAGAAAGAGTACTTAATAGAAAAGCAATTGCAGTATATAATGCAGGTATTGGTTTTACAGAAGTTTGAGGAATCTCCGCAGTATCCACGATGCTTACATTATTTGTCTTTAACAATTCAATTGATTTATCAATTAGAATATGACATATTTTATTAGAAAGTTCTTTTGCTCGGACTGGGTCAGTATCCTGTACTTTTATTTCGAGTAGTCTGGTATCATTTTTTGAAGTTACAATAATTCTTTTTGACAGCACATAAGGGGAAATGTTAGTGATTTGTAATTCATCAAGTGCTGTTTTTGCAATGAGTTTACTTTTTATAAGTTCCCTGTAATCCTTGACCAACTGCTGGTTTTTTAGTATTTCATAGTAAGTTACCATATTTTCCGAATTAACATTCTGACCCATTATGTATATGGTTGAAGAAGCCTCATATACAGGTTTTATTACAGATGTGCTTATAAAAGCGGCTGTAGCGGATGCAAGAATGGGTATGCATATAATAAATATAAGTCTTTTTTGTATTATTGCAAGAATTTCTCTAATTTCCATATCAATCACCTTATTTTTATATTTGTCATGTTAAGTTTTCTGTAGTTATATACTATTCAGTTATACAAAAATGTTTCCTGACAAAGTCTACATAACAAAATACTTAAAACTATTACAACTTTTCAATTATATAAAAATGTTTCCTGACCACTATTAAACAGGTTCTACAAGTTCAATAGACAGATCAATCAATTTTTTGTTTCCGTTTAGCCCAAGTCTGACTTTTACCCTTCCTTTTCTTTTGTTAATTGATTCGATCAAGCCCTCAAGACCTGAAAGCGGGCCATTGATCACAATGATTTTTCCAGATGTAAACATAGCATAGGAGGGCTCTATTATTTCATTATCTTTAATAAGAGTATTGATTACTTCTATTTCATTTTTATCAATTATATATGGTTTACTCTCGTTCTTAAGTATTCTCAAAAGACCTGGAACATTATTGAGCATATAATATTCTTCTATTCCTAAGAATCCATTTAGTAATATATATCCGGGGAAAAGAGTTCTGATTTTATAGGTCCATTTTCCCTGTGATCTTTCCTTTATTTTTCTTTTAGGCACGATTACTCTCAGATTTCTATCTCTTAGTCTGTATTCAAGCCTTTCTTTAACTTTATCTTCTTCTCCTGTAATTGCAAATAAAGCATACCAATTATTGTTAGTTGCCGATTTTCTCAATTTAACCACCCTATTACAAGTTTTTACATTAATTCAAATCCGGTTGAGCAAATAATATAATCAGGCCACAAATGAAGTTATAACCGAAGCAATACTTTCAGAATTCCTGATCAGCGGCCTGATTATAATGTTTTTAGACCTTTTAGAGTAAAATTTTGTTTATCATTAACTATCCTTTACTTGCAGAGGAACGATTTGTGTTGCAGATAAAAATCCTGCAAATAATACCGGAAATAACCGCAAGGATTATTCCAACAAGTATGCTAAGAAGAGCATATTTCCTTGTGAAACTCAAACAATTGAAATAAGGTTCAAGAGCTTCAAAGGTGTGGAGTCCTTTTAGATAGTACAATCCGGTAATGTTAATAATAAAAATAATAAGATCAAATATTAGTGCTGTTATTAGCTTATTGCTATTATTGCAAAAACATATAAAACTGAATATTTTTTCTGCTATGAAGCCTGGTACTACAAGTAATAAAAGATAAACAAACAAAAACAAGAAAAAAGTTGATTCAATCAAAACGATTTCCTCCTTTCCTAATGTATCTGTTAACATAATATTAATACTATTTTTTTTTGTTACTATATATTTTGAAAAAAATTCAGCTTCTATATTGAATAAGATAAAGGTCTATATGGCAAGTCAATATCCTTAATAGGAGTCAAAATAAAAAGTTAACATTTTAAATTTAAATGCATAGTATACAATGTGGTATTTGGCAGATATGAAATCTTGATACAAGTGCCAATTGCAACAAAATATGCATTTCAATGCTTTTTTGTAACAGAGCAAGCCTATAGTTTTTTTGGTGTTACGGCCCGGAAAAGCACAGAATATTGTAAACCAATTTTATTGGATTCTTTTAGAAAACCCTGCTAAAATCTTTATTTATTGGCAACAGAATTCTTGTACATGTTTAGCAATGTTCTTGCCACTATTATTTATCCTTAATCAAGCTTAATACCGGTAATTTATGATAGTTGGTTTAAGAGTACATAGTTGAATTCAGGCAACTATGATCTATAATGCACTGTTTGGGGGGCCTTGAAATTGAGAACTGCAAGCAATAAAATATTATACTTGATACTCGATTGTCTGTTTCTAAATGCAGGAATTTATATTAGTCTGTTAATAAAATTTGATGGGCTGATACCTCAATCTTATTTACCCATATTACCCTTTACTTTAATTTTAACCACTACTGTAAATGTCGGGGTATATTTGCTGTTCAAGCTGTACTCAATGCTATGGATTTATGCAGGAGCGGAGGAAATTATAAGAATATTTTTTGCAACTATTGCCGGAATTATTGCGCAGTATATTATTGCAAGTTGTTTTAACAGGGTATTGCCAATTGGTATTTACATCATATTCTGGCTGTTTACATTGTTTTCAGTAGGTGGATTGCGGTTCTGCTACCGTATTGTCAACGTATTTAAAACATTACGTAAAACACGCGCAACAAAAAAAAGGATAATGATTGTGGGAGCTGGGGAAGCCGCTTCATTAATAATTAAAGAGTTAAAAAACAGAAAACAGACAATCTACTATCCTGTAGCGGCAATTGATGATAATCCATCGAAACATAAAACGCAAATAAACGGAGTACCTGTAATTGGAGGAAGGCATAAAATACTAAAGACTGCCAAGGAAATGCGTATTGATGAGATATTTATAGCCATACCTTCAATATCGAAGAAAGAAACTGTTGATATAATTAATATCTGTAAGAAAAGCCGATGCAAACTGAAAGTTGTACCGGGTATATACAATATAGTAAACGGTGAAGTATCTATTAAAGAAATAAGAGATGTCACTGTGGAAGACCTGCTTCATAGAGATGAAATTTCTCTTTCCTCAGAGGAGATAGCAAACTATCTGAAAGATGAAGTTATTCTGGTTACAGGTGGTGGAGGCTCTATAGGTTCCGAACTTTGCAGACAAATAGCAGCATATGAGCCAAAGAGCCTTCTGATATTTGATATATATGAAAATAATGCATATGACCTGCAGAATGAACTTTATCAAACATACAAAGATAATCTGGATGTCAAGATTATAATTGGCTCAATAAGGGATAAAAGAAGACTTGATTATGTATTTTCAAAATACAAACCAGGAATTGTATTTCATGCAGCTGCCCATAAACATGTTCCACTAATGGAAGAACATCCCCAGGAGGCTGTAAAGAACAATATTTTTGGTACTCTGAATTTGGCAGAATGTGCAGATCACTATGAGACTAAGAAATTTGTATTAATATCTACTGACAAAGCAGTCAACCCGACCAGTATAATGGGAGCAACCAAAAGAGTGGCAGAACTCATAATCAAGCACATGAATGAATCCAGCAAAACGAAATATTCAGCAGTAAGATTTGGAAATGTTCTTGGCAGCAGTGGAAGTGTTATACCTTTGTTTAAAAAGCAGATCGAGTGCGGAGGACCTATACAGGTAACCCATCCAGATATAACCAGATATTTTATGACAATACCAGAGGCGTCAAGCCTTGTAATACAATCAGGAGCTATGATGGATGGAGGAGAAATATTTGTTCTAGATATGGGAAAACCCATTAAAATACTCAAACTTGCAAAGTCATTGATAACATTATCAGGATTGAAACCGGATATTGATATATCAATTGAATTTATAGGCTTAAGACCCGGAGAAAAACTCCATGAAGAACTTCTTTTGTCAGAAGAAGGAATAAACATAACAAAGAACAATAAGATTTTTATTGAAAAGTCTGAAAAAATTCACTTCGAAAAATTTATTAGTCAAATAAACTCCTACAGATACAAAAATCTAGAAGATGAAAAAGAAATAATTGAATTCCTCAATAATTTAATCCCTATACAGAAATAGGTAAAATGCTACTTCGGGTTTTTCACGTGGTCTATTTGTCTACAAATAAGACCTAAAGTGAAAATATAACCGAAGTT
>CAYPCH010000041.1:13996-27776 GCA_964409165.1 uncultured Oscillospiraceae bacterium
TCACGTGGTCTATTTGTCTACAAATAAGACCTAAAGTGAAAATATAACCGAAGTTGAATTTTGCCATTTCAGAAATAGGTAAAATGCTACTTCGGGTTTTTCACGTGGTCTATTTGTCTACAAATAAGACCTAAAGTGAAAATATAACCGAAGTTAAATTTTACTATTTCAGAAATAGGTAAAATCCGAAATGAAATGTTAATCAGACCATGGATCAAAGGAGAATGGCATTATGAAAGATAAGATATGGCTTGCCTCACCGCACATGAGTGACGAGGGCTATGAAATGGAATATATTAAAGAGGCTTTTTATACTAATTGGATTGCACCTCAAGGTCCGAATGTTGATGAGTTTGAAAAAGAAGTTGCAAAAAAGGTTGGAGCTAAACATGCCGCAGCTTTATCATCGGGAACCTGTGCTATTCACCTCGCGCTTAAAGCCGCCGGGGTCAAGGAAAAAGATATTGTATTCTGCCCTACTCTTACATTTGCTGCAACAGCTAACCCAATCATATATTTAAACGCAATACCTGTTTTTATAGATAGCAGTTATGAGACTTGGAATATGGACCCTGAGGCATTGAAAAAGGCTTTTGAAAAATATCCGTTTGTTAAAGCTGTTTTAGTTGTTCATCTTTACGGTTTATCGGCAGATATGGATAAAATTGTAGATATTTGCAAAGAGCATAAGGTTGCGATTATTGAGGATGCTGCTGAATCACTGGGCACTTACTATAAAGGTAAACATACAGGAACATTTGGTGAGTTCGGCGCTTTTTCATTTAATGGCAATAAGATTATCACAACTTCCGGTGGCGGTATGCTTGTATCTGACAATGAGGAGAAGATTGCAAAAGTAAGATTCTGGGCAACTCAGGCAAGAGACAAAGCAAGACACTATCAACACAGCGAATTAGGTTTTAATTATCGTATGAGCAATGTTCTTGCGGGGATTGGAAGAGGGCAATTAAAGGTTCTGGATCAAAGGATTGAAAAGAAAAAACATATTTTTGAGTTTTATAACAGAGAGCTTGGCGGACTTGAGGGTGTCAAGTTTATGCCGGTTAACGGGTGGAATGAACCAAACTACTGGTTAAGCTGTTTGACTGTGAATGGAAAAGTGAAGCCGGATAATATAATGACTGAGTTGGAAAAAGAGAACATAGAAGCTAGACCTGTCTGGAAGCCAATGCATATGCAGCCCTTTTTCAGGGGATATGATTTTGTTGGTGAAGGTGTATCGGAACAACTATTTGAAAATGGTGTCTGTTTGCCATCGGATACAAAGATGACGGAAGATGAATTAAATAGAATTTGTGTGGTTATCAAGGAGTTGTGGAAATAGATGAAGACTGGTGTTAAAGAGAGATTCAATCTGAAGGACTGTTCAAACTTACAAATACCTACCGCCCAATTTATATATAAAAGATACTTAAAACGTCCAATAGATTTTACACTTGCAATGCTTGCTCTAATTGTATTAAGTCCATTCCTATTAATAATAGCCTTATTGGTTCGAATTAAGTTGGGCAGTCCGGTGTTGTTCAAACAGCAAAGACCAGGATTAAATGAAAAGATATTTACTTTATATAAGTTCAGAACGATGACGGACAAAAAGGATAAAGAGGGTAAATTGTTGGCAGATAGTTTACGCCTGACTGAGTTCGGAAAGTTTTTAAGATCAACCTCACTTGATGAATTGCCCGAACTTTGGAACATAGTTCGGGGAGATATGGCTATTGTAGGTCCAAGGCCTTTGCTTGTTCAGTATTTGCCGCTTTATAATGAGCATCAA
Organism: uncultured Oscillospiraceae bacterium; assembly: GCA_964409165.1. Taxonomy (GTDB): domain Bacteria; phylum Bacillota; class Clostridia; order Acetivibrionales; family Acetivibrionaceae; genus CAYPCH01. The sequence goes on from CAYPCH010000041.1 coordinate 15,792, forward strand.
AAGCGCAGGCATGAAGTAAGACCTGGATTATCCGGATTGGCACAGGTTAATGGCAGGAACGCTATAAGCTGGAAAGAAAAGTTTGATTTGGATATAGAATATGTAGATAGTGTGAGCTTTATAGAAGATTGGAAGATAACGTTTCTTACCATTAAGAAAGTTTTCGCAAAGGAAGGAATCAACTCGGGTTCTGAACCAACGATGGAACCTTTTAAAGGTTTATGCAAACAAAAGAGCAGAAATATAAAAGACAAGTTAATAATAATTGGTGCAGGTGGTCACGGCAAAGTCATTGCGGATATCGCAATGAAAATGAGTAAGTGGCAAAACATTGTATTAGTTGATGATAACAAGTCTTTTATGACATGCATGGGTTTGGAAATTATCGGTAAAACTGCTGATGCCTTTAAATATAAGGACGAAGCAGATTTTTTTATAGCTGTTGGAAACAATGCTACAAGAGAGAAGTTACAAGAGAAATATGAAAATGCAGGTCTGTCCATTGCCAAGTTGATTCATCCTGGGGCAGTGATTGGAAATGATGTTGAAATCGGAATAGGAACTGTAGTTATGGCAGGAGTAGTAATTAACAGTTCAAGCAGAATTGGTAAAGGCTGTATTATTAATACCGGCAGCAGTTTGGATCATGACAACGTGATTGAGGATTATGTTCACATATCTCCAGGCACTAACCTGGCTGGAACAGTCAGAGTTGGTAAGGGAAGCTGGATTGGGATAGGTAGCGTGGTAAGCAATAACATCGACATCTGCGGAGGCTGTATATTTGGCGCGGGTGCTGTGGTAGTTAAGGATATTGCTGAACCGGGGACTTATATTGGAGTTCCTGTGAGGAGAATTGAAAGATGAGACAGAATATTTGGATTTGGAATCATTATGCGACAAGCATGTTTTTTGATAAAGCCGGAAGACACTACTGGTTTGCAGAAAACCTATCAAAACAAGGATATAGACCTACAATATTTTGTGCTTCAACAAATCACTTTTCAGATAATCATATAAATACTAGAGGGAGCAAGTATGTAGTAGATTCGGCAAATAATATTCCTTTTGTTTTTGTTAATACACCACAGTACAAGGGGAATAGCAAAAAACGGATTATGAATATGGTTTCTTTTTATGCAGGGCTTTTTGATGTTGCCAAAAAGTATGCAAAATCAAAGGGTAAACCAGATATTATTCTTGCTTCGAGTGTTCACCCGCTGACCTTGGTGGCAGGGATTAGAATAGCTAAAAAGCTGGGAGTTCCCTGTATTTGTGAAGTAAGAGACTTATGGCCGGAGAGTATAGTGGCTTACGGGTCTTTGAAGCGTAACAGCATAATTGCGAAGGCATTATACCAAGGCGAAAAATGGATTTATAGAAAAGCAAATTCAGTCATTATGACTTGGGAAGGCGGAAGCGAGTATATTAAAGACCAAGGATGGGATAAGCAAATTAATCTGAATAAGGTACATCACATAAGTAATGGCATTACAATTGAGACCTTTGATAAAAACAGCCTGGAAAATCAGATTGTAGATTCGGATTTGGATGACAAAAGTTATAAAAATTTAGTATACACCGGTTCTATAAGAAAAGTAAATAATTTAGGGCTATTGCTAAAGGTAGCAGAAATAATCCAAAAGAATGATGAAAAGATCAGGTTTCTGATTTATGGGTCGGGTGATGAAAAAGAGATGCTTGAAAAGGCATGCAAGGATGAAGGTATCAGAAATGTTATTTTCAAAGGTAGGGTAGAGAAAAAGATGATACCTTCGATTTTGAAAAGATCTTACGCAAATATACTGCATAACTCAAGCACTTCACTTGACAAATATGGGCAGAGCCAAAACAAGCTTTTTGAGTATTTAGCTGCCGAAAGGTGTGTAATACAAACTTATACCACAGGATATAGCCTTTTGAATAAGTATAATTGCGGATTTGCTGCACTCGACCAAAACCCGGAATCAATTGCAGAAACTGTGCTTAAAGCATGCAATAATGACAAAATGGCAAAAAGAATGGGGGAGAATGCCAGAAAAGCGGCTTGCGATTTTGACTTTAAGAAACTAACTGCCAAGCTGATTGAGATAATTGAAAATGTATAAGTAAGGAGCGTTTATTATTATGAGTCTTTATGAAAGAATCCTCAAAAAAAAGGAGAAAATTTCAGTTGTCGGACTTGGATATGTCGGTATGCCAATAGCTGTGGCCTTTGCTAAAAAAATTGATGTTGTTGGTTTTGACCTTGATAAGAAGAAAATTGAATTATATAAGTCGGGAATTGATCCGACAAACGAAGTTGGTAATGATGAAATCAAGAGGACAACGGTTGATTTTACTGAAGATGAGTCAAAACTTAAGCAAGCAAAGTTTCACATTGTAGCAGTACCAACTCCTGTGAATTTAGACAAAACTCCGGATTTATCACCTGTAGAAGGAGCCAGTAAAACTGTAGGACGCAATTTAACAAAAGGCTCTATTGTGGTCTATGAATCTACCGTTTATCCTGGTGTAACAGAGGATATCTGTGTTCCGATCTTGGAGAAGGAATCAGGATTAAAGTGCGGAGTTGATTTTAAAGTAGGTTATTCCCCTGAAAGAATCAACCCCGGCGATAAGATTCATAGACTAGAAAATATTACAAAGATTGTTTCTGGTATGGATGATGAAACCCTTGATGAAATTGCAAAAGTCTATGAATTGGTAATTGAGGCTGGTGTGCACAGAGCTGGAACCATTAAAGTAGCTGAGGCGGCTAAAGTTGTAGAGAACAGTCAGCGCGATATTAATATTGCATTTATGAATGAGCTTGCAATGGTATTTGATCGGATGGGAATTGATACAAAACAAGTAATTGATGCTATGAATACAAAATGGAATGCGCTTCGATTCACCCCGGGACTTGTTGGAGGTCATTGTATAGGTGTGGACCCTTATTATTTTGTATATGAAGCTGAAAAATTGGGATACCACAGCCAGATAATTCTTTCAGGCAGAAAGATTAATGATGGTATGGGCAAGTTTATAGCGGATGCAATTATTAAAAAGCTCATACTGGCAAATAAAGTAGTAAGAAAAGCAAAGGTGGTAATACTTGGAATTACATTTAAAGAAAATACACCGGATACAAGAAATTCAAAAGTAGCAGATATTATTGACAGTCTTAGGGAATACGGCATTGAACCAATCGTTGCAGATCCGCAAGCTGATGCTGAAGAAGTCAAGCATGAATACGGTATTGAATTAACAGATATTAAAGAAATTAAGAATGCAGACTGTCTGGTATTGGCAGTGGCACATGATACCTTTAAAGAAATGAGTCTTGATACAATTGATTCTTTATATGGAGATTTTGAGAACAAAGACAAGGTACTGATTGATGTGAAGAGTATTTTTGATAGAAATGAAATTCAACAAAGAGGTTATAGTTATTGGCGATTGTAAGGTAGGTGAGAAACCATGTCACTATGTAAGAAAGTATTTTTATATTCTCCATATTTGGTAAAGAGAGTATTGGTAAACCTTGAAGCTGTAAAAAGGAATTATTATCGTCGATGGGGGAGTTACGCGAAGTTATACAATGAATTAAAACCTGCACAATTATTCCCCGAGCATTATGTAGACATTCAAAATGAGCTGGTCAGACGGCTGTCAAAATATATTAACACGAATATTCCTGCTTATAAAAAATTAAACGCCATAGAGTTAACTGATGACATTTCAAAGTATCCGCTATTAAGCAAGGATATGTACATTGGTGATACTAAAAGCTATATAGACAGAAAGTATCCGATAGGTAGATATTATAAAGGGAAAACAAGTGGTTCCACTGGGAAACCTCTATTATTTTATCGTGATAGAGAGGCGGTCAGGTACAATTACTTAATGGCGGACAAAGCGTTTGAATTGATTGAGTTATCAAAAGATGATACCAAATGCAGATTCTCAGGAGCAAGTATATTCAGCTTTGAAAAAAAAAAGCCTCCGTATTGGATTTATGTAGATGTTTTTAAGCAGCTTCAATGTTCGTCTTATCATTTAAAGGAGTCCAATTTTAAATTGTATATTGATGCTATGAAAAAACATAAGGTTACTTTTGGCACTGGTTATGCAAATACATGGTTGCATTTGGCTGAGTATATGTTGAAGCACAATTACGATAGCTTCACATTAAAAGCCATTGTAACAGATAGTGAGGGAATAAACAATGAACAGCAGGATTTAATTGAAAAGGCTTTCCATTGCAAGGTGTATCAAACTTACGGGCTGGGAGAAGTCGGACAAATAGCGTTACAGTGCTCAAAGAGAAATTATCATGTCTTGCCACAAGCTGCTTATGTTGAAATTATAGATGATAAAGACGGGAATGTTTCAGGACAAAAGATTGGAGAAATTGCAGTAACCAGCTTATATGCTAAAAAAACACCGTTTATACGTTATCAGACCGGCGATTTGGGGATTCTTAGTGAAAAGCCATGTGAATGCGGTTGGCATGGTCAAGTGTTATCACAAATTATTGGTCGGGTAGATGATTATATTGTTACAGAAGGTGGAACAAAAGTTACCAGATTGAGCCATTTGATTAAGCCTGTTAAGGGCGTTATAAGTAGCCAGATTATTCAAAACAGCACTAGTTCTTTGACAATTAATTTAATTGCTGGCAGTGAATTTGATAGTAAAAGCATGGATATTGCAGTTAAGGAAGCAAAAAACTATGTTGGAGATATGCACATCAAATGGAATAGAGTAAATGAACTGGAGAAAACCGAAAACGGAAAAATCAGGCATGTTATTCGAAGGATACAGTGAATTTAAGATATAAGTGAGGTAAACCTGATGAAATATGCAGACAAAGAAGTTATAATTGTTGGACCAGGAACAGAATTTTTAGGGGGAATACCCGAGTATATAAGAGGATTGACCAACTCAGTTTTGTCATCAAGGTATCAATTTTTATTATTCGATACCTTAAAGCTCAAGACCAGAAATAAGTTTTTAAGAAAAAGCACATTATCTGTCAAAGAGTTGATTAACTCTGTTAATGTTTTCAGACAGTTTGGGAAATACCTAAATAATCATAAAAGTGCTATTGTTCATATCCATACAAGTTCTTATTGGGGTTATTATGAAAAACTAATGCTGGGTAAAATAGCAAAATTAAAAAAGCATAAAGTTATTTTCCATATCCACGGAGGAAGCTTTGTTAAGTTTTATACCGGGTTACGGCTGCAAAAAGTATACAGCAAAATTATGGCACAGTTTGATGCGGTAGTTGTATTGACTCAAGAGATGAAGGATGCAGTGAATTTGTCGAATTGCGCAATAATTCCAAATGCTGTGGAGTTACCTGATATTAGCATAAAATCCAAAGCATGTACTGATAGTATTATTTTTTTTAGTGTGTCTGTTCTTGAAAAAAGAAAAAGGGTTGACTTAATGATTAGAGCAGCATTTGCTCTCAAAGAAAAGGGCAGAAGATTCAAGCTGATTATTGCTGGTGATGGACCGGAAAAAGGTTATTTGATTGGCAAAATCAATGAATTGAATGTACAAGATGTAGTTGAGTATAAAGGGGTTGTGAAAAGAAAAGAGAAGGATGAGTTGTTTCGCAATGGAGATGTACTCATTTTGGCATCAGTGAGTGAAAGCTTTGGTATTGTTATTATCGAGGCTATGAGTTATGGAAAAGGAATAATAAGTACTCCAGTTGGCATTTCACCTCATATAGTTAGGGATAATGAAAATGGCAAACTTATAACAATTGATAATTTGGAAGAATTGACTGCTGCAATGGATAGTTATATAGCTGGAGAATTTAATCTTAAGTTGATACAGGAAGAAAACCATGAATTGGTTAAAAACAATTACTCTTGGGATATAGTTTCAGGCAAAATACAAAAATTATATGAGCTATAGGTGTTTAAACATAGATGTATCAAGTTATTGCTAAACAGCAAGATATCTGTCTGGGGGAGAGCTTTTTGAAAGAAGATTTAAATTGTCTAAATGAGAATAGAAATATGAAGCTATTACTAAACATAAACTTAATTTGCTGCATTTATATATGCATGTGGACAATAATTCCGATATTCAGAAACCTTACAAATCGAGGACTGTTTCAAGTGTTGTTTCTGGCAATAGCTTCATTGTGGTTTTTAACCAGCGTGTCTATTGGAAGAAAATGGTTGTATGATATTATGTTTATGAGCATGTTTGGCAGTATTTATATTATGTTTATGGTTTTGTATTATGTCTTTGGTTATGGGGATATGAAACTTTCACGATTAGTTAGTCCTGCGTTTTTATTCCTGTATGCTTTTATGGGGTATTTCTATTCTACACAAGCTAGAAAGAAGACAATACACACAATATTATTCTTTGTCGCGATAAGTTTTATTGTTACTTCTTTTACTACGAGTTTCACTTTGTTAGAGAATATCGATGCTTCAAGGCTTATGACTAGTTCTTCTACTTCTCCTGAAATTACAGAGTATTTAGAGAGCAGAAATGTAGCGGCTTATGATTTTGTATATGGTGTTGTTGTTTTAATACCAATATTAATCATGTGTTTTAGATACTTGAAAAAGTCATCAAAGAAAAGTTTTTTGATGATTTCTATAGTTACTGTTTTAGCTTTTACGGTAATAGTACTTTCAAATTTTACTACGGCTTACTTCCTATTATTGTTGGCTATTACTCTGGCACTATTGACTAATAATAAACGCCCTTTTGTTTCAATGCTTATTCTGGGGATTTTTTTATTGATGGTATCACCCTTTTTATTGGATTTATTAAATCTGTTTTTAATTACAATGAAAAACATGATCCCATCTATGAGAACTCAAATTAAGTTGGAAGGCATTATTAGTATAATTAATGGAAATATAGATTATGGGTCAGTAACATCAAGAAGTGGCTTGTTAAGAAATAGTATTGAAAGCTTCTTGTCTGCTCCTATTTTTGGTGTTGGCGCCTATTACAGCAACAGAGAAGTTATTGGAATCCATGCACAGTTCATAGATGATTTAGGTAGGTTTGGTATTGTTGGTGCGATACCAATTTTCACTTTTATGTTCTTAATATTAAAAAAGGTTTTTATGAGAATTCAAGATAGAAAAATAAAAAATGCATATTTGTATTCGGCATTTATATTTTTCCTATTAGGATTCATGAATCCTACCCAAGCATACGGAATATCGTTTTCCGTTTTTTTTATGTTGCCAGTAATCGTAAGCTATATTAACAGCGAAAATGAATCTATACTAATCACAAAAATGAATCTACATTGAAAAAATTAATTTTCGTGATGTTGCATTAAGGAAATTAAAAATAAGATTAGCTGACCATGGGGGTTTAAGAATGAAAATACTTTATTTTATTGATTCTCATCCTGAGGATGGTGGAGCTCCAATGTGTGCTTGCTCAATAGCAACTCGTTTCTCAAAAATATACGGTCAAACGAGCATTGTCTTACCCTCACAGGATAGGGAATATGCACTGGAAGATAGTGTTGAAAGCGTAGAAATAGTTCAATTTAAAAGGAGATTTCCACCTTTTGTTTTTAATCCAATAAAGGGAATCAAGTTAGCATTTTTATTTAGGAGAATAATAATAAATAAAAACCCGGATATCATACATGCCTGTATGCCAAGATCAGCTTGGGCTATTGGGATATTAAAGTTTTTAAGGTTAATTCCCCGGAACATACAGTTTATATATACCGATCACGATCATTTGGAATCTTACAAATGGCCGGTCAGACTTATTTGCTTATTTCTAATAAACTTTCAATATAATACAATTATCAGTTTAACTGAAAAGAGCGCTTTGTTTTGGAAGAAGCAGATTGGTTATCCAAAAGTTAAAACAATAGCAAATTCAGCTGGGAAAATGTATGAAGGATATGATATGGAAATGCACAAAAGAATGAGAGAACAATATAATATTGATAATAGTGCGTTTACTGTCATGTTTTCAGGCAGAATGAGTGCTGTTAAGAATTGGGAGTTGGCTAAAAAGATTGTATTGTCGTTAAAAGATAAGGCATTCTTTATATTTGCTATTTTAACAATGAATGAAAAGCAAGAGCAAGACTTAAAGGAATTTATAGAAGTATTGGATTTGTTTAAAATAGAATACGTACTATTTCATAATGCAAATCAATACGAAATGGCAAATTACTATTATATGGCGGATGTTTTTGTTTTGACATCAAACAAGGAGTCTTTTGGAAGGACAGCTATTGAGGCGATGAGCAGAAAATGCATTGTCATTGGAAGGGATGTTGGAGGTTTGCCTGAAGTAATAAATAAAAAAGAAAACATATTGGGACAAGATGCACAAGCTTTTTGTAAACGTATATGTGAATACAGGGAAAATACAAACATGATGAAAAGTGAGAAAGAGTGGTTTTATAATCGATTCGTAAAAACTTACACAACAGAAAGTGAGACTAACAAACATAAAGAGATATATGAAAGCCTAAAGATGCCAAGAATATTAGGGGAGAATGGTAATGTTTAGAAATATAATTAAATTGTTTATTATTAAGCTAAGAAATTTAATTGAAAAAATAAGAACATCCTACACCGAGAGTTATCACGAAAAGATATTTGTTGACATCAAGGATTGCACGAGCATTAATGGGTTTGCTTTTGGACAAGGCTGGCATTTCCTTGTTGAAACACTTGAACAGTATAAAAAGAACAGAAGCATTAAATATGAGGATACAGCTCTGGCTAAATATTACGAATGTTATCAGCCTCAGAACTTACTGGAAGCACTTTTTGGGAAGAATAAAACCGATAATGATTCGGATTTTTTAGCATTAACAAAATATCGTTCTCCACAAAATGCACCTATGCCTTGGACTCCTATGAAGATGGTAACAAAAAGCTTCAAAAGAAATTCGGGAGACTACGGGCCTAAGGATAAGTTTTCGAACTATGGAATACATAGGATGAGAAGATTAATCAGTATATATGGCAGTATTAAAGAAAATGGATTTGATGAGGAAAAGAATTCTGAAATAGGCGATCATATTAAAGGGATATTACTAAAAAGAAATAATGAATATAAGTTTCTTGTAGTAAATGGGAATCATAGAATTGCTGCGCTCTCAGCTTTGGGATATCAAAAAGTCTCTGTCCGATCGTGTAAGAAATTCCCTTCAATTATCGATATTGATAATTGCCCAAATTGGCCGTGTGTAAAAAAAGGCATTTATAATGAAAATGCTGCAAGGAAGATACTTTTACATTACTTTGAGGAAAATGGACTTAATAAAGCCAAAGAATGGGGAATAGATACGGAAGATAGCATCTGATAGAAATCTTTTTTTGGAGGGAATCTAATTGTCACATTCAAGTAAGGCAGCAAAATCAATTTTTATAATGATTTTATTTGGATTAGGAAGTAAAATACTTGGATTTGTTAGAGAAATGTTGATTGCTGCGAAATTTGGCTCAGGAGTTGAAACGGATACTTTTTTTATAGCATTGGCTGCAACAAGCCTTTTTACGTCTCTTTTTACCCAGTCATTAATAACCACAATGATACCTGTATTGTCTGAGATTGAAAAAAATGAAGGCAAAGAGGGAAAAAAACAGCATACAAATAATTTGCTGAATATTGTTCTGCTTATTTCATTTGGTATAGTAATACTTGGATGGTTGTTTTCACCTTTGGTTGTAAAACTGTTGGCGCATGGGTTTGAAGGGGAACAATTTGACTTGGCGGTAAAAATGATGCGAATAGGTATGCCTGTTGCTGTTTTCTCTGGTGTAGTTGGCATTTATAGAGGTTATTTGCAAAGTGAATCAATGTTCATAGAATCATCAACATCCCAGTTTCCTTTTAACTTCACGTATATATTTTTTCTCCTGTTTTTATCATCGTTTTTTGGTATCAAGGGTTTAATGGTTACCAGCGTATTAGCAGTGTTTTCTCAAATTCTAATCCAGGTTCCGGGAATAAAAAAGACTAATTACCGCTATGAATTTAAACTGGATTTTAAGGATGTCTACATACGAAAGATATTATACTTGGTTCTACCAGTTCTGGTTAGTGTTGCAGTAAATGACTTGAATAAAATTGTAGACAGGTCTTTAGCTTCTACACTTGCAGAAGGAAGCATATCGTCTTTAAACTATGCAGGCAAGCTTAATGGTTTGGTACTGGCTATATTTATTACTGCAATTGCAACAGTTCTATTTCCCATGTTGTCAAAAGAGGCGGTAAAAGAGAGTTGTGACAGTTTTAAGAGGTTGGTAAGAAACGGAGTAAATATTGTATTGTTAATAACAATTCCTTCAATAATAGGTATGGTAATACTAGCTGAGCCAACAGTAAAGCTTGCCTTTGAGAGAGGTGCCTTTGATTCTATTGCAACTCAAATGACATCGCAGGCTTTAATATTTTATACTTTAGGTCTAGTGGGTATGGCATTAAGAACTTTTATTGAAAAAACATATTACTCTTTACAGGATACAAAAACTCCAATGATAAATGGTTTTATAGCTGTTGGACTAAATATCATTTTGAACTTAATGCTGATTGGTTCAATGAAGCATAGAGGTTTAGCTTTAGCTACTTCAATATCTACAACTTTGACAACGGTATACTTATTCTATGGTTTAAGAAAAAAGATTGGAGATTTGGGGAGTTTATCCATTCTGATATGCGGTTTAAAATCTTTAGCTTCTTCCATTATAATGGGGATAATTGTCTATCTGACATACTATTCGTTAATAGATAGATTTGCAGGGAGCATAGTTATTGAGTCAAGTATATTATTATCATCAATAGGACTAGGTGCTCTTGTTTATTTGGTAATGCTATACTTGTTCAGAGTTTATGAAATTACTTGGTTTATTAATTTGTTTAAAAGAGGACTTAAAAAAAGCTGAGTACCCATTGAGAGTATGGGAGTTTTGCCTCTTTCATTTCACTTCAACAGGTCTAAAAAAGCTTCGGGACATCGAATCCCTTGCTTTTTGCCGGATTTCCTTTCAGAAAATGGCTCTAAAAACGAAGTAGCTATTTGGCTTCAAATAGCTACTTGCACAAAAGTAGCAGTAAAAGTTGCATTTTTCCTAATTCATGATTTTATCTTTAAAATTCCTGTCTAAGCTTTTTCTACTTCGCCGTAATCTTCTCCAAAAGTATCAACTGTTACCGTCTTCATTCTCTGCTCTTCATGAGGTTTATCCTCTGAATTCCTTTTTGTATTTACAATTTTGTCTACCTCATCCATCCCTTCTATAACAGTGCCAAAGGAAGCATACTGGCCGTCTAGGTGAGGAGATTTGCTAACCATTATAAAAAACTGGGAACCTGCAGAGTTAGGAGACATGGATCTTGCCATTGAAATAACCCCACGGTCATGCTTGAGGTTATTTGTATGCCCGTTCATTGTGAATTCACCTCGTATGCTATAACCGGGACCGCCAGTACCGATACCTTCAGGACAGCCTCCTTGGATCATGAAATCCGGTATGACTCTGTGAAAAACAAGCCCATTATAATATTCCTTTTGAATTAGTGAAATAAAGTTTTTAACGGTATTAGGTGCAATATGAGGGAATAATTCAATTTTAATTTTATTACCGTTTTCCATTTCAATTGTGACTAAAGGATTTTTTTTAGTGTTCATGTTGAGATACCTGCTTTCTATATTAATATGTTTTTGCCACATTTTATTTTTACAGTTTTCTATTATGATGTCAAGAGATGTATTGACGTAAAGAAGAATTTTTTTACATTACTGATCTCAAAACTTTCTACTTAAAACCTTAACTTTCTTCAAATAACTCACAATATCTTTTTCTCTTAACTTCTCCACTTATAGTATTTTAAGGCTGTGGTTGTTCGCAAGTTAAAGGCAAAAAGTTTACTTTTTGACCGCGATGAGCAATGCTGCGTTAGCTGGCAAAGAGACCATAAATACTATGAAAAAGTTAAGTTGTATATCTTTTATTTAAG
>CAYPCH010000042.1:0-27767 GCA_964409165.1 uncultured Oscillospiraceae bacterium
TTAATCTCTAACAATGATAGTTCGGATTTTAAATTTTCAATTGTACCCTTATACTTTTTATTTTTTTATCAGGATAAATTTTTATTTGCTAAGACTCCAGAACCAGATAAATTATTTTAGTAAAATATTTCCACACCATGGTTTAAGGCATACTCCGCAAACTCCCACTGAGATATTGCGTGAAATGACAAGAGGAATTATAGTAATTAATACTTGTCATTGGTTTTCTTGTGATTTTTAACTATTTACAAATAGTCAAAAATAGACCATTATAGTTATATGTAGATTATCTGATTAAAATTGCTTCAAAATATAAAAGGTTAGGACTATTTATTTAAAGATTTTGCTTGGTAGCTTCTTGTTCCTTTATACAGAAATTTCTATTATTGGTTGAAGCTATTGAACATGAGAAATTTATAGTTCTTGAATACATTAAAAATAAGGGGTGTTTGTACAAATGAATAAATTGTTACGATCATACAAAACGTGGATTTTTGTAGTAATAGGATTAGTTCTGTTCTTTACTGTGGGTTATAGATACATAAATAATAATCATACACCTGCTAGTTCAACTATTGAAGGTACTCCTACCAATCAACCTGGAAAAAATGGGACTAATCCAGAGTCGGAACAAAGTGTTACGATGTATTTAGGGGCTGAACAAGCTGTTGTAAATGTTATTTCTAATATTGATACTATGGATAGGGTAGAGTTAATTAGAGGTGCCGAAGTTAAACGCATTGGAGAGATACTTGAATTCGAAAAAAGAGTTGAAGAGCCAATAAATACAAATAGTGAAAGTGAAGAGGACTCTTTATCAGAAGAGTTGTTAAACGAAGAAAATCAAAACACTGAAATAGAAGAAAATAATGAAAATAATGAAAATAATGAAAATGGTGAGAATATTGAAAATACAACATTTAAAACCTATATTTTAAAATGCTATAAGATTGAGTACAAAAACCAAAACAATGAAATTGAAGTTGGATATGTAGAACCTGAGTTTCTTGTTCAGACAAAAGAAGAAGTGGTGATGGAAAAAGCGGGTTTTGTAAGGACTCCAGCGCATATTTACTCAGAAGATAAAAAACATCTTGTGGAGCTGGCTGATAAAGGATCCAAATTAGATATTTTAGGCTATGATGATTTTGATAATATTACAGGCGCAGTAAAATGGTATAAAGTAAAATTAGAGAGTGATGGAAAAGAAGGCTTTATTAGAGAGAAATATGTGGTTAATAATGAAAAAGATGCTATGCTGATATATAATGAAAACAATATTATGGAGATTCATTCGAAACGAGGAAATGTCTATAATGCTGGAGTTGCCGAGGATCTGGATTTTTTTCCAAGAAAAAAAGGTGAGTTTGAAAATAATAAAATGCCAGATGAAGTAAATGCTCTGTATATCAATAGTGGTGCTATTAAAAATGCCAATAGTTATATTGAAGTTGCAACAGGAACACGTATTAATGCCTTTGTCGTAGATATAAAAGATAATGGAACTCCTGCATACCCTGCTGAGGCTATGAAAAATTATAGTCCTACAAATTATGAAAGAGCAAAACAGCATTTTAATACAGAAGAAGAATATGCTGAAGGTATTAAGAAGTTAAAAGATGCTGGATTTTATCTTATTGGCCGCATTACAGTTTTTAAAGATGCATACTATGTAGAAGATCATCCGGAGAATGCAATAACCAGCATTGGTACTAGCAAGCCATATTTACACAACAACACGTACTGGCCAAGTCCTTTTGCACGTGACGTATGGAAATTCAACATTGAACTTGCTAAAGAATCTGTGGAAAAATTCGGATTCAATGAAATTCAATTTGATTATATACGTTTTCCAGATCGTACTTTGCAGGCTGAAAAAAGTGGAATAATTGATTTCAAAAACAAATATCAAGAAACCAAGTCGCAAGCAGTTCAACGTTTTGCAATGTATGCTGTTGATGAATTACATGACATGAATGTATATGTAGCAGGAGACGTTTTTGGAGAAGCAGCTCACCAGTATGTAACAGGTTATGGACAGTATTGGGGTGCTTTAAGTAATGTTTTCGATGTAATATCTCCCATGGCTTATCCAGATCATTTTTCAGCTGGTAATTATGGGTTTGATTATCCTTGGTTATATCCCTATAAACTTATAAATTATTGGTCTGAGCTTGCAATGGACCGCCAAACTGAAATACCTACACCTGCCATTATAAGGCCATGGATTCAATCTCACAATGCAACTAGGTCTCCTTCTAAAAATTATGGAGCAAATGAAATATCAGAACAATTAAAAGGATACTACGATGCAGGAATAAATAACGGTTATATGACTTGGTGGTCTTCTTCAAACGTTAGTGGGTATATGGAGGAAAGAGAAGCGTACAAAAAAACATATAAATAGTATTTAGGGATTTGATCTTGAGGAAATTTTTAGTCGAAGAGAAGAGAGCACTTTGCAGGCTATGGCAGTATTGCTGCATAAAGAAAGTCTATGTCCTGATGAAGGTGCACCGCTTCTTGGCAACGAGGTTTTGTATGATATGAAGCACCGCTTGAACCGTGATTTGGAAAATGGTCTTGTTGATGCAGGGCAACTGACTTTGGAATGTTTGCGGTATATGCTCCAATGAAGACACAAGTTTATGTCAAGGGGTATTCCATTGAGAGCCTGCGTGATATTACTGAAAATATCCGCCAGGAAATTGACGAAGTGAGCGAAGGATATTATCTACATGAAACATTATCAAAACTTTATGATTTGATTTATAACGGATATCCTCATTCTGAAGAAGAATTAAAGAAATTATCCGGTTCAGAATCACTTCATGGTGTATTTGTTATTGAGCCATTAAAAGCTCACATATTTGATCCTGAGTATACAAAAATGATTACTGAAGCAAAGCTTCGCAACTGTGTCATGCTCGAAATTATTGATCTCATGAGTGTTACACGTTCAACAGGCAGAAGGGGAGATCGCAGGGGAAGAATATCCTATTCCAACCTTGGTATAAATCAGATGGGGGCAGTATATGAAGCACTTCTTTCTTATAGAGGATTTATAGCAGAAGAAACACTGTTTGAAGTGAAACGTGAACGGGATGATTTTGATGAGCTTGATGTTGGATATTTTGTACCTGAAAGTGAGCTCCACAACTATACGGAGGAAGAAAGGGTACGTTATCAGTCAGGTGAAAATAAAGGCAAGCTTCGAAAATATGAAAAGGGTACATTTATTTACAGGTTGGCAGGACGGGAACGTGAAAAGTCCGCTTCCTATTGACAACATATCTTATGGAAATAGGAATCAGGAAATACAGCGGGTTAAAATGTATATTGCAGACCGCAATGTATATGGTATAGATTTAAACCCTATTGCAGTAGAGCTTGCAGAAGTTTCTCTGTGGCTTAATACGATTTATAAGGGTGGTTTTGTTCCATGGTTTGGTACACAATTAGTAAATGGGAATTCTTTGATTGGTGCAAGAAGACAGTGCTATCGGATAGAATCACTTGTTACAAACCAGAAAGCCGAAAAGTGGTTTAATAATGCACCCGAGAGAATCGTGCTCGGTGGAAAACGAATGCCTAAAAAATAGGTATATCATTTTCTTATGGGTGCCTCTGGCATTGCAAATTATACAGATAAGGTTATAAAAGGTCTTGCGCCAGAGGAAATCAAGAAGCTTGTAGCTTGGAACAAAAAGTTTAATGAGCCATATGAGGAAAGTGATATAGAATCGTTGCTTCGAATTTCCAAGATAGTAGATACCCTCTGGGAAAAACAGGTGGAACTAAGACGTGAGGTAGAAGAAAAAACAGCTGACAAACTTTCTGTTTACGGACATGAAGATTTAATGAAAGACTCTCGTACAACTATTCGAGAGAAGGACTTGATTTATCAAAAACTTTATAAGTCCGAGGAAATGGAGAACGCAGGACCATATGCAAGGCTTAAGATAGACTGGAAATTACTTCTCCCGGAGGCATGTTTGATGGCAAGAGAATACAGGAAATAGATATTCTTCATGTTCCTTCGTCACGTAGAAATCCTGTCATATCAGATGTTTTTTATAGGTTAAAATATATGGAACGCAGAGGAAGCGGTATTAAGAAAATATTGAAAGAGTATGAGGATAATGATTTACCGCAGTTTTTTTCTGATCAGCAGTATTTCATTGTCACTTTATTAAATAAGAATTTTTACAATAACTCTGTCAAGGATAGTTCGGTAAAGAGTTCGGTAAAGAGTTCAGATAAAATTTTGAAAATAATTAACGAAAATCAAAGTATAACATTACCTGAAATTGCTGAACTGGTAGGTATATCTAAAAGGGCTGTTGAGAAGCAAATTGCAAAACTCAAAGATGAGGGCGTTTTAAAACGTGTTGGCGGAAGAAAAAATGGATATTGGGAAGTAAATAAAAATTCTTGAAGTAGTGATTTATCATCATTCTCTTTATTTGACACGAATCCTATATTTTCCTGCATAACAAATAGAAAAGTATCTTTTTTAACTTTGTTTTTCTTTGCTAGGCAACCATTTTGTCCGCCGCTGTCCTATTGGTAACAGAAAGTCCTGTGATTATGCCTTTCTCAGTCATTGCAACATGATTTTTATATCCCCAAAATCGTTATCTAATGAATAAAATCTTAATTCGTTTTTTTGATGATAAAGAAGTTCGTGCCGTTTGAGATGATGAAAAATCCAAATGGTGGTTTTCTGTGCTTGATATAGTCGGTGTTCTTCGTGGCTCAGATGATTATGAGAAAAATTGAAATTGCTGGAAATACCTTAAGGCAAAATTGAAACGTGAAAATACTCAAGTGGGTAGTGTGACTACCCAGTTCAAATTTATCGCACCTGACGGAAAAAAACGTGCGGCAAATGTTTTTTGTGATTAGTATAGTTGATATATTTTTGCTGTTGTAGTAAAATAAATGGGAAAATGTCAAAAAGGTATTAAGTAAGGTACAAGACTATATTAGGGGGGTTATTAATGGAAATTTCTATTCAAGCAGTACAAATTGCTTCAATTTTCATCTCTGCTCTAGCTCTTGGGGTTGCAGCCTGGTTATACACCTGGGTTAAATCGCGGCCTTCATCAAATCAGCGAATTGCTGAAATCGGTGAATACATCCGTAAAGGTTCTAACACTTTTTTAAAGCGTGAATATGTGGTTTTAGCACGTTTTACTGTAGTAGCAGCATTGTTGATAATGGTACTTCTTCCAAGACCAATTTGGAGTGGGAATATATCCGGAAATATTTGGATGGCTATTTCTTACATTTTTGGTACCGTTTTATCTGCTCTTGCCGGTAAAATCGGTATTCAGGTTGCAACAATTGCTAATGTTAAAGCGGCTGAAGCTGCTAAAGAAGGAATCAAACCTTCGTTTATGGCAGGTTTTAGAGGCGGTGCCGTTATGGGTATGGCTGTTGTTGGTACCAGTCTTTTAGGGGTTACAATTGTTTTAATGCTGGTAGGCGATGCTACTTCACTTCTTGGTTTCAGCTTTGGCGCAAGCTCACTGGCTCTTTTTGCAAAAGCAGGCGGAGGTATATTTACAAAAACTGCTGATATCAGTGCTGACCTGGTTGGTAAGGTTGAGATGGGTATTGATGAAGACGATCCTAGAAATCCTGCAGTTATTGCCGATAATGTTGGCGATAATGTTGGCGATGTTGCCGGTATGGGAGCTGACCTTTTTGACTCAAACGTTGCGTCCATGTCTGCTGCACTGGTAATGGCAACTTCCTTTGCAGGGGTTGCTGGACAGAATGCTGTCAAGATGGTTTTTGCATATGCTGCAATTGGTCTTCTTTCATCAATAATTGGTGTAGCGACAGCCCGTATAGGCAAGGATGGTAATCCAAACAAGGCGCTTAACAGTTCAACCTATGTTACTACAGCTGTTTTTGCTTTGCTTACTGCTGCTTGTACCCATTTGTTTGGATTTGAGTGGCGTATCTGGGGTGCAACTGCAACAGGTCTTATAGTCGGGACTATCATTGGTATTGCTTCCGATTACTTTACCAATGATGCAAAACCTCCTGTACGTAAAGTGGCTAAAGCTTCGGAATCTGGACCTGCTTTTACAATTATTTCAGGTTTTTCTTATGGTTTGCTAAGTGCTTTACCTGCCTTGATTGGTATTGCTCTTTCGGCGTTGCTGGCCTATAATATTTGTGAACCACTGGGTGATGGTTATGGTATGTTTGGTATTTCCATGGCAGCACTTGGAATGCTGTCAATTGTAGGTATGATCATTTCAAATGACGCATATGGTCCAATTGTAGATAATTCACGCGGACTTGCAGAAATGGGCGGACTTGGTGAGAAAGTTATTGCCATAGCAGATGAACTGGATTCTGCGGGAAATACAGTAAAAGCGGTTACAAAAGGTTTTTCAATCAGTGCGGCAGGTCTTACAGTTATTGCACTTTTAGGTGCTTTTATGAGTGAGATTAACACCGCAGCTGTAGAACTAGGCATTGTAGAGCAAGGTAAAAAGTTTATTGAGAATTTTGATATAATGAACCCTACAGTTTTCTTCGGACTTATTATCGGTGTTGCAATTCCGGCTGTATTCTCAGCTATGCTGATGCTGGGCGTTGACAAGAATGCTCAGAGAATGGTTGAAGAGATTCACCGTCAATTTGCAACTATACCAGGTCTTAAAGAGGGTAAGGCAGATGCTAAGCCCGATTATGACAAATGTATTGATATTGCGACGACAGGTGCGCTAAAAGAGCTTATACCGGCAGGTATAGTAGCAATCTTTTCTACTATTCTTGTAGGTTTTATAGGAGGAGCACAGGCTATAGGCGGTTTTCTAACGGGTAATATTGCGTCAGGGCTGTTGCTTGCTTTACTGATGTCCAATGCAGGGGGATTATGGGATAATGCAAAGAAATATATTGAATCAGGAAACAATGGAGGAAAGGGCTCGGTAGCTCATAAGGCAGCTGTTGTAGGAGATACCGTTGGTGATCCTTTCAAGGATACAGCTGGTCCATCCATCAACACGCAAATTACGGTTGTGTCATTGGTTTCATCGCTTCTTGCAATACTTTTCATACAGTACCATATCTTTTAGTATCAGTAAATAAAGAGGTTTATATATACTTTTAAGGGCGGCCTAAATGGACGCCCTTTTCCTAAAAAAATTCAATTAAAACTTTAAGGAATGTCTGAAATATCACTTCCACTTTTCACAGAGCCTATTTGGCATCAAATAAGGCTTGTAGTGAAATAGTAGTGGAAGTTATATTTTCAGCGTTCCTAAATATGCGCATAATTGAAAAAGTATCAAGAATACGGGTTGGGAATTTCCTGCATTCTGATTATTTCAATTTCAGATATAAGAACTTTAATGGATTTCTTTTTCTTTCCTTCCAAATACTCAACTATGTAACAGTCTTCATCAAACCCAATTATATTCGGAGCAGTTATATCGCTGTCTGAAAGATCGGATATCAGTTTCCTGTAATTGTTTACCTCTTCATTTCCAGGAAGTATTCCATTTAAAATATTATGATTGTACTTAACCCACCTCATAAGACCTTTTTTGCTCATACCCCTTACCCCCCTGAATTTAAATTCTCCATTGGATGCTATTGGAGGTTTAACAAACATATAACAACTTCCTAGTGACGTGAAACTGATTATTGCTCACCAGTTTTATTTATTATATATTATATATAAATAAATCTTACAAAACAAATACTAAAAACTCAAGAAGAATGTGTTTTTATTTATTATTTTTAGTATATAATCATATTATAATAAATTTTTAAGGATGTGAAAATATGTCTGAACAATTAAAGCAATTAATGCAAATGGCAGCAAGGATAAAAATGCTTAGGGAAGTTGAAGATGTGTCTGTCGAAACTCTTTCAAATGATATTGGTGTTCCTGCGGATGTTTTAAGGAGTTATGAGACTGGCAACGAAGACATACCGGTAAGTGTCCTTTTCAGTATTGCAAACAGATTCAATGTTGAACTTGCAGTTCTTTTGACAGGGGAGAATCCAAGGTTGCACACCTATCTGGTTGTTAGGAAAGGAAAGGGTCTGAATGTAGAAAGAAGAAAAGAATATAATTATCAAAATCTTGCCTACAACTTTGTAAATAAAAAGGCAGAACCTTTTTTAGTGACTGTGAGCCCTGAACCTGAAGGAACCCCTATAAGCTACAACTCTCATACGGGACAGGAATTCAATTACATCTTGGAGGGTGCCGTAAAGGTTGTAATAAATGACCATGAACTGATACTCAATGAAGGGGATTCAATATACTTTGATTCTGGAAATAAACACGGTATGAGCGCTTTGAATGGAAAAACTGCTAAATTTCTTGCAATAATACTATAGAAAAGAGGTTTGAAAAATGTTAAGTAAATTTCTTCCACAGGTGGATTTCAATTCGTACGAGGAATTTGCCAATTCTTTTAAAATTTGTGTGCCGGATAATTTTAACTTTGCCTATGATGTTGTAGATGAAATTGCATCTAAAACTCCTGACCGGGTTGCGATAGTATGGTGTGATGATAAGGGAGAAGAGGCCATATTTACCTTCGGGCAACTCAAATATTACAGTGACAAGGCGGCAAACTTTTTTAGGAGTGTGGGAATCAAAAAGGGAGACCCGGTAATGCTGGTCTTAAAAAGAAGGTATGAATTTTGGTTCTGCATACTTGCACTTCACAAGCTGGGAGCTATCTGTATACCTGCGACACATCTTCTGACTACGAAGGATATTGTTTATAGAAACAATGCGGCAGATATAAAGATGATAGTCACCGTTAATGAAGAAGAGGTTATTGGGCATGTTGAAGATGCACAAGGCGAGTCACCATCCCTGAAGGCTAAAGCATTAGTTGGAGGCAACCGTGATGGATGGTATAATTTTAATTCCGAGATGGAAAAAGCTGATGAAAATTTTGTAAAGCCGGTTGGTGAAGAAGCATCAAAAAACAACGATATATCTTTGATCTATTTTACTTCTGGAACAACTGGTATGCCTAAAATGGTAAGGCATAATTTTACATATCCTTTGGGACACATTTTGACTGCGAAATACTGGCAGAATGTACAGGAAGGAGGCTTGCACCTTACTGTGGCGGATACTGGATGGGCTAAAGCTGTATGGGGGAAAATATACGGTCAGTGGATAGCAGGCAGTGCAGTTTTTGTTTATGATTACGATAAATTTATTCCCCATAATCTGCTAAGTGTGATAGAGAAATACGGTGTTACAACATTTTGTGCACCACCGACGATATATAGATTTTTTATTAAAGAAGATTTGACAAAGTATAATTTTAAAAAACTCAAGTACTGTGTTGTTGCTGGAGAGCCTTTAAATCCTGAAGTATATAATCAGTTTTACAAAAGTACAGGATTAAAGCTCATGGAAGGCTATGGTCAGACCGAATGCACTGTTGCAGTTGCTACTTATCCATGGATGAAGCCAAAGCCAGGTTCAATGGGGAAACCTACCCCTGGGTATGACATAGATATAGTTGATGAAGACGGAAATTCCTGTGAAGATGGAGAGGAAGGGCAGATAATAATACATACCGATAAGGGAACGCCTGCTGGTATGTTTGATGGGTATTACAGGAACGAAAAATTAACCTCGAAGGTTTGGCATGATGGAATTTATTATACCGGCGATATGGCATGGCGTGACGAGGACGGGTATTGCTGGTTTGTCGGAAGAGCTGATGATGTAATAAAAAGTTCAGGGTATAGAATAGGACCTTTTGAAGTTGAAAGTGCTTTACTCGAACACTCGGCTGTGATTGAATGTGCTATAACAGCCGTGCCTGATCCGGATAGGGGACAGATAGTTAAAGCCACAATCGTACTCGCAAGGGGCTATACTGCGTGTGATGACCTTGCAGCAGAGCTTAAGGAGCATGTCAAGAAGGTAACAGCACCATACAAGTACCCAAGAATAATTGAGTTTGTAACTGAGCTCCCCAAGACTATAAGCGGGAAGATACGCAGGGTGGAAATAAGGGAGCAAGATAATAAATAAAAGATGGAGAATAAAAAGCTTCGGGACATCGAGACCCAAAGCTTTTTGCCAGATTTCCTTTCAGGAAATGGTCCTATGTAACAATCATGACCAACCGTTTTACGGGTGGTCATGATTGTTACATAGGTTTATATTATTTTCCGATATCTCTGATATAATTGATAAAATGGGAAAATGCTATTCCTGGGGCTTCCAATTCTGAACACCAGCGTTTTACCCATTCAAAGGAAATATAGCCATCAAAATCATTCCCGGAAAGCAGTTTAACAGCTTGTGCCACAGGGATATCACCGGATCCTGTCATTTTATATTTCACCTTTTCTTTTTCCATAACCGAGTCTTTTATGTGTACATGTTTAATAAAGCTTTTAAGATTTGAGTAAGTTTCTTCAACTGGCTCGTTCATGAAGCGATACGGATGGTGTATATCCCATAGTACTGCTATGTTTGGATTATTGGTTTTTTCCATGAGCTCTGCCATTTTCTTAGAACTTGAAAGAACTCCGTTTGTTTCAACCAGTATGATAACACCTTTTTTTTCTGCCTGCCCTGCGAGTTTGAGTAGGGAGTCTGCTAAAAAGCCTAACGAAATATCCTCTTTGGGTTCAGCCTGACCGTCCCCGAGGACACGTACATATTTTGCTCCGACTGCACTGGCCGTTTCAATGTACTCCTGCGCCTCTTTCATGTTAGCTTCAATATTTGTTTCGTCAAACAGGCAACTCGAAGAAGTAAGGCAGGATATTTGCAAACCCATTTCTTCAAGCTTCTTCCTGGTGCTTGGTATATTGTCAGGTAAGAATTCCTTGATCCTTGGAGCATAAAGCTCGTTTTCAACTCCACGTATTTCTATACCATTAAAACCTAGGTCTTTTGCCATTGCTGTTATGTCTGCCCAGCTCCATTTAGGGCAACCAAGTGTCGAAAATGATATTTTCAATGTTATCCCTCCATCTCCATTATTTATTGGAATATTGGTTATGCTGTCTCAATATTTGCTTCATCTTGAAGCTTAAGGTCTTCAATTGCCATTTCTCTCAGCTTGTATTTCTGAACCTTGCCACTGGCGGTTATTGGGAAGCTTTCTATAAATTTAACATAAGAAGGAACCTTATGCCTGGCCATATTATTCTTTACAAAGTCTTTAATATCATCTTGCGTTACAGTTTCGTCCTGCTTTAATATAATATATGCCATAACCTCTTCTCCGTATTTCTTGCTAGGGACACCAATAACCTGTACGTCCTTGATTGCAGGGTGAGTATAGAGAAATTCTTCTATTTCCTTAGGATAAATATTTTCTCCGCCTCTTATTATCATGTCCTTTATACGACCGGTAATCTTAAAATAACCCTCCTCGTCCATAACCGAAAGGTCTCCGGTATGAAGCCATCCATCTTTATCAATGGCATTTGCTGTTGCTTCTGGCATGTTATAATAGCCTTTCATGATATTATAGCCTCTAACAACCAGCTCACCCTGTGTATTATAGGGTGCATCTTCATTGGTATCAGGGTTGACTATTTTCACTTCAATAAAGGGGAGAGCTTTTCCAACGGTTGAAACTCTTCGTTCAATGCTGTCATCCACCTTTGTCTGGGTACATACGGGAGAAGCTTCTGTTTGACCATATGCAATGGTTATTTCCTTGGCACCCATCAGTTCAACCACCTGTTTCATAACCTTGACAGGGCAGGGGGAACCTGCCATAATACCAGTTCTGAGTTTGGGAAATTTGAAATTGTTAAAGTCGGGATGTCCGAGCATGGAAATAAACATCGTAGGCACGCCGTTAACTGCGGTACATTCTTCATCCTGAACTGACTGCATTACCCTGACAGGGTGGAAATAATCAACAGGAACCATTGAAGAACCATGAGTGACACATGCCATTATGCTGAGTACCAATCCAAAACAGTGGAAAAAAGGTACCGGTATACAAAGCTTATCCTCATAGGTAAAATTCATGCAGTCTCCAATGCATTTACCGTTATTCACAATATTATAGTGGCTGAGCATTACTCCTTTTGGAAAGCCTGTTGTTCCCGATGTATACTGCATGTTAATGGTCTCATGTACATCAAGGCTTGACTGCAAAGCTTGAAGTTGCTCATTTGGTATGGATTTCCCGAGTTCATACAGATTGTCCCAATTCATCATTCCCGGGTGCTCTTTATCACCAATGTATATTAGGTTTTTAAGCTTGGGCAGGTTACGGGACTTAAGCTTTCCGGGCTGCGAGTCTTTTAGCTCAGGGCAGAGACCACTGATGATGTCTATATAATTTGCATCCTTGAAACCGTCTATAAGTATCAGTGTGTTTGAATCTGACTGCCTGAGCAGATATTCAAGTTCAAAGTTCTTATAGTTTGTGTTTACCGTAACAAGCACAGCACCTATTTTTGCAGTAGCAAAAATGGAAATAAGCCATTCAGGATAGTTTGTTGCCCATATGGCTACATGATCACCTTTTTTTATACCCATTGCCAAAAGACCTTTTGCAGCCTTGTTGCATATGTCCCTGAACTGCGAGTAAGTTTTTCTGAAAGGCCGATCATGGTAAATGACCGCTTCATGGTCGGGATACCTTTGAGCCATATCGTCAAGCAAATCTCCGACGGTTAGTTTTATTAATTCTTCCATATTGACCTCCTAAATTCTTTTTATGCCTAAGATCAATTATCAATGGCAAAAACCTTTATTGCATTTTCACCTAATATAAGGCTTTTCTGTTCATAAGTCAAACTTAAGTTGACAACTCTGCGCAAATCGTGCTTAGGACTTCCCCAAGGGTAATCCGAGCCAAAAAAGACTCTTTCGGCACCTATTGTGTTTATTACGTCAACAACATCAGTGTCGTCAAGCCAGCTGGGTATATTTGTCTCTAATATTCTGGGATGTCCTGTTATAACAATTGACGTATCAAAATACACATTTTTGTACTCTTTTGACAGGTTCACAACATCATTTATATTTCCATCGGCCATATGTGTAAGTATTATTGGAATATCCGGGTATTTATCAATCACCGGAATTATACATTCTACATCGGAATACTCGTTAAGCCTTGCATTTGAGACTCTTCCGCAGTGAAATTCTATAGGGAAGGAGATTTCGTTGCAAAAAGCATAAAGAGGTTCTAATGCGGGATGCATAGGATTGAAGCCCTGGGACATGTTATGAAATTTTATGCCTTTTGCACCCAGTTTCAAATATCTTTCCAATGTGGGGAGTATGTCTTTTCCCATATCAGGATGAAAGCTTACCAATGGAATAAGGCATTTGTTTAATTTGGACATTTTAAGCGTCCACATGTTATTGGCATCAAGAATTTTAGGTGGTGCAAAATTTGCCAATACAGAGTAATCAATCTCTGTTGTATCCATACCTTGAATTAAATCACCAATAGTTCCGGTTCCCGGAGTACTAAAATCAATGGAATAAATGTTGTTAAAAGATTCAATTATCTTTTTTGCTATTTCATCAGAAGAAAAAGTATGAACATGTCCGTCAATTATTTTTAAATCACCAAGCACTTAGTATTTCTCCATTCATTTATCATGTAAAGAATTTATTAACTCAACTTCTCCACTTATAGTATTTTGAGGCTATGGTTGCTCACAAGTTAAGGTCAAAAAGTTTACTTTTTGACCGCGGTGAGCAATGCTGTGTTAGAGGCAAAGAGCCCATAAATACTGTAGGAAAGTTGTGTTGTTAAAATAATTATACACTAAAACAAAATAAATGGTAGAGTTAATTTATATAAAAAGCGCATAAACAAATAGATTCAGATATATTTGGGATATGTGTTATAATAATACGGATACATTATTTGAAAGAGGAGAAACCTATGCTAGATGTTTGTTTACTGGGGACGGGAGGCATGATGCCACTTCCTGAGAGATGGTTGACATCTCTTCTTATAAGATATAACGGAAAAATGATTCTGACGGATTGCGGTGAAGGAACCCAGATACCATTGAGAATGGCAGGTTGGGGATTAAAGTCTGTAGAGGCAATCCTATTTACCCATTATCACGCAGATCATATAGCAGGATTGCCGGGTATGCTTCTTTCGCTGGGTAATTCAGGAAGGGAGGAACCGCTTACATTAATGGGACCTCCGGGATTAAAGAAAGTTGTTGAAGGGTTGACTGTTATTTCACCTGAACTGCCTTATGAGTTGAAACTAATTGAACTTCCTGATAAAGAGAGTTACGGAACAAGTATAAACGAAATTATTATAAAGACAATACCAACAGATCATACCCTCAACTGCCTTGCATACTGTATGGAGATTGAAAGAACTGGTAAGTTTAATGTGGAAAGTGCGCGGGAATTAAATATTCCTATAAATTTTTGGAGTCATCTTCAAAAAGGCGAGACTGTAACTATAGGAGACAGGATTATAAAACCCGAAATGGTTTTAGGTGAACCCAGAAAGGGGATTAAAGTCTGCTACTGTACCGACACAAGACCGACTGAAGGATTGATCGGATTTATAAAGGATGCGGATCTTTTTATTTGTGAGGGAATGTACGGGGATGAAGAAGATGTGTTAAAAGCAGTACAGAAAAAGCACATGATGTTCACCGAGGCTGCTATGCTTGCAAAACAGGGGAATGTCAAAGAACTCTGGCTTACACATTACAGTCCATCACTTAAGGAGCCGGAAGATTATATTGATGAAGCAAGAAAGGTTTTTGCAAACACTATTCTTGGAAAAGATCTTTATTCCAAGACAATCAAGTATTGGTGATTCTATACAATCACATAATGCCTTTAAATAAAAAGATTACTTGAAGAATTTACATATCGTCATCCAATAATTCTGCTAACCATTGAATTGTAGGCAAGTTTCTCAAATTCATCATTGAGACGCTGGAGGGACACAAAATCCTTATATTTTAATTTTAAGGCTGTTAATATCAGATGATCGCATAATATAGGGTTTTTTGGAAGAAGGCTTCCATGGGAATAGGAGCAATATGTGTTTTTAAACAAAACTCCTTCAAAACCGTCTTCCCCGTTGTTTCCACAGCCTTTTATAATTTTACCAAGGGGTTTGACGTTTTCGCCCAGATAGGTTCTCCCCGAATGATTCTCAAATCCTACAACTTTTCCGTCGTAGTTTTCCGATTTCAGGAAATTACACTCAAAGACAAAATTGCCTATTATTCTATCTTTAGTGCCAATTGTATAAAAGTCCAATGCACCCAAAAACTCAATTTCCTTACCTTCCCAGGTTTTATAGCACTTACCTAGAAGCTGGTATCCTCCGCAGATTGCAAGAAAAACCTTACCATTGTTTATTGCGTTTTTGATTTCATTTCCTTTTTCATTTAGCATGTCATCACGTATTATTTCCTGTTCATAGTCCTGACCGCCGCCTAAAAAGATAATGTCATAGTTTTGTGTGTCAAAGGCATCTCCAAGTGTTACATCTGAAATGTTAACACTTATCCCGCGCCACTCACAGCGCTTTTTTAAGGCAATAATATTGCCTCTGTCACCATATAAATTCAAAAGATCAGGATACAAATGACATATATTCAACTCATACATATTATTTCCAGAACTCCTTTAAGCCATATTTTTTCTTTAAAAAGTTTCTTATATCCAGCATTGCTGTATAAGTAGGAAGTATATAAAAGCTGTGTCCTTTTTCAATAGAAGATAAGCCCATATCAATAAGTGACTCATAACCCTTTTCTATTCTGATTTTATTGCTGCAAATGCCTGCATATTTAAGCCTTACTGCCATATCCTCGGCTCTGATACCAGAAACATAGAAAGTTCCTGTTATATCCTCTACCGTTTGCAACTTTTCAAAGTCCACATCCCAAAGCCATGATATATCGGTTCCATCGGCAAGCTTGTCATTAATGACAAAAGCAATCTGCATACTGTTGTTTTCTGTAAGAAGGTAGTTCAACACCTGGTTAAACCCTGTAGGGTTTTTTACAAGGATGAGCTTTATATACTTCCCCTCTGTTGAAATTGTCTCCATACGCCCAAATCCGCACTCAAAGCTTTCTAAGGATTTAGCTATGCTATCGGGTGGAAGGTTTAAAAGACATCCGCATGAAGCCGCAGCCAGTGCATTGTATATGTTGTAAAGGCCGGGAAGGTTTATTTTTGAGTTAAATGTTGTGGGGTCGTTTGATTCGTTGCATCTGTCAATAGTAAGTATAATATCGGAGTAGGTGCTGTTCAGTTCCTCTATGCTGACACAGGTTACTTGGGAAGAGGGTTTTTCATATCCGCAGTTTTTGCATGCAAAATCTCCTAAATGACCATAGACCCTGTAGGTATACTCATACTTGCTTTTACAGAAGATACAGAACATTGCATCGGAGTTTGCCGATTCTTCAATGCCAGTATAGGCAGCAGGGGCAAAACCATAGTATAGAATATCGTTGTTTACATTTCTTCCTAAAGAAGCACACAGCGAGTCATCGGAATTTAAAACAAGTTTGGTTTTCGGAGACTTCTCTATGCCAGACTTTACTCCGTTTAATGTGGTATATAGTTCACCGAAGCGATCAAGCTGATCCCTGAAAAAGTTTGTGACAACAAGTATGTCCGGTTGAATATAATCAGTTATTTTATTAAAAGCGGCTTCGTCAACTTCAATTAAGGCAGTTGACGCTTTATTCCTTCCTAAGATATCAACCGATTCGATAAGTGTTGTAATAACACCACTTACAAGGTTTGCTCCCGACTTATTGGTAACATAATCTATATTGTTTTCTTTAAGAATTTGCCCAATAATTCTTGTCGTGGTAGTTTTTCCATTTGTTCCTGTGACCATTATAATTTTATAATTATCGGAAACCACTTTTATTATATCGGGATAGATTTTATATGCAGTTTTACCGGGAAGAGTTGTTCCGCCTCTTCGAAAAAGCCTTAGCACAAAAATTAAAGTTTTAGCAATTATTATTGTAAAAATAAGTCTTATATTCATTAGTACTCCTTGATTCTATAAATTAGCATCAGCATTTAGCCTGTCTTGAAAATTATAACACAAAGATTTATAAATTAATCATAAAAATGATTATATATTGAAAAAAATAATTTTCGTGATGTTGCATTTCCCTAAAAAAACATTTGATACGTTATTTTCATAGTGATAGAATATAAAGACAGATAAAATTTTGTGCCAATGACATTATGCACCCGGGTGGGTGTGAAATAGGTCCGAGACCGATAGACTTACATATTAAAGCCCTTAGAAAAATGGGAGTCAAGGTTCATGACGCTCATCACGGTTTTCTGTATTGTGAAGTGGATAAAATGAAAGGATGCGAGATTCAGCTTGATTTTCCCAGTGTAGGAGCCACAGAAAATATAATGCTTGCAGCTGTTTATGCAGAAGGTGAGACCATTATAAGGCATGCTGCAAAAGAACCGGAGATAATTGACTTGCAGAGGTTTCTCATATCGATGGGGGTGAGTGTGACAGGTGCCGGAACCAGTGTTATAAGAATTAAGGGAAGCGGGAAAAAGCTTAAGGATGTTGAACACGATGTTATTCCAGACAGAATCGTCGCCGGTACATATCTTATAGCTGCTGGTATTACCGGAGGAGATGTTACACTAAGGAATGTTGCTGCAGAACACATTATTTCTGTTATATCCTACTTAAGGGAAACAGGATGTCGTATAAATACAAAGAGAAATGCGATACATATTTCCGGACCGACCAGACCAAGGTCTATTGATATAATAAGGACTTTGCCGTATCCGGGGTTTCCCACAGATATGCAGTCGCAGTTTGTTTCATTACTGTCGGTAGCAAGAGGAACAAGTATTGTAGTGGAAACTATTTTTGAAAATAGATACAAACATGTAGAAGAACTTTTGAGAATGGGCGCGGATATAAAGCTTGAAGGAAGGCTTGCAGTAATAAAAGGTGTGAAGAAGTTGACAGGTGCGTCGGTTGCTGCGAGGGACTTAAGAGGTGGAGCAGCACTGGTTTTGGCAGGACTTGCATCGGAAGGCACTACGATTATAAGCGGTGTAAAGTATATTGACAGAGGCTATGAGGATATAGAAAAGAAACTCTCAAAAGTCGGAGCAATAATCAAAAGAGAATAAAAGGGGTAAGGTTTTTGGAGACGAGGGAAACTGCAATTGATATTGTAAAGCAGGAGAATAATGATAAGTATAGAAAAATATCAAGAATGAAAAGAAGAAAGAAGCTGATAAAATTTTTTCTAACTGCTATATTGCTGATGGTGATTATAGTGTGCCTTGCACTGTCACCTTTATTTTCTATAAGAAGGATTGAAGTTTACGGCAATAAGAATTATAATAACAATGAAATAATTGATGCGTCAGGTTTGGTATTGGGAAATAACTGGTTCAGGTTCGAAGACATCGAATTAAAAGATGTTTTGTTATTTAGGTCTTCTGTAGCCGAAGCCAATATTGTAAGAAGATTTCCGCTTGTTAAAAGTGCGTATGTGAGGCTGAAAGCTCCATGGATAATAAATATTACTTTGACTGAGAGGGAGTCGGTTGCGGTTATACCGTATCTCGGAACTAATATTTTGATTGATCGGGAAGGGTATGTGCTTGATACTGTTGATAATCCGGAAAGATATGGATTACCTTCTGTTTTAGGTGTTACATTTGAGAACTATTCTTTGGGGCAAGCCCTTAGAACGGAGCGACCTGAAAGGATTGAGGCTTTTAACGGGGTAATGGATAGAATAAGGGCAGTTGAAGCGAGCAATAAGGATAGTGAGCACAGGATTTCAGCACATTTAAAATATGTGGATGTAACAAACCTGGAAGAGGTTCATATAAACCTGGGTATGAGGCTTACTGTTAATCTTGGAAGTATTGGAGATATAAATAACTATAAGTTTAATTTTCTCAGAGAAATTTATTTCTTTAACATGAAACCTGAGGAAATAGGATATCTGGATTTGACAACCGACAAGCCGAGTTTTATACCCGATGACGGTTCGTCTATAAATTGATTGAGTAATAACTTGAAAGGGCATTGGAGGAAAAGACATGTTACCAATATTAGGACTGATAATAGGAATAGTTGTAGGGGTAATTATTCCTTATAACATACCTGTTCAATATTCAAACTATGTTGCAGTTGCGATACTGGCGGCTTTAGACTCTGTTTTCGGGGGGATGGCGTCAACTCTGCAGAAAAAGTTTGATATGAAAGTTTTTTTGTCTGGATTTTTTGGTAATGCGCTTCTGGCAGCTGTGTTGGCTTATATAGGAGACAAACTGGGCATACCGATTTATCTTGCCGCAGTTTTTGCTTTTGGTAACAGGTTGTTTCTGAATTTTGCAATTATACGAAGATACCTATTGAATAAATATTCAAAAAAAGATAATATAATAAATGATTGATTTAATGATTTATTTATACATTAGGTTCACATTAAGCGATATACTACTTACGTAATCGGTCATACAACAAAACGACTTTAAAATCGATAATTTAAAAAGTACCAGACTTCTTAAAATGTCTCTTTTCTAGGAGGTTAATATAAGTGGAAGACATAGTGAGCTGTATTGATATAGGAACTTCAAAAGTATGTGCTGTTATAGCAAAGATAGATGGTTTTAACCAAATAGAAATATTAGCTAAGGCAATGGAGCAATGTACAGGTGTAAAAAAAGGTGTTATTGTAGATGTTGATTCTACTGCAAGTGCTATAAAATCGTGTATTCATAAAATAAGGGCATTGTCAAATCTTGATATGAAATCAGCTTATGTAAATATAGACAGCACCCATGTAAATATTATTCAGAACAAAAGTTCAATAAATATCTCTCAAGAAAACCGGGTGATAAACCAGGAGCAAGTGGAGGAAGTTCTTAATGAAGTAGAAAAAATTACCACACCGCAAGACATGCAAATCATTGATGTAATTCCCAGACAGTATATTATAGACGGATGTGATGGGATAACTGAGCCAGTGGGTATGTCCGCGTTGATGCTTGAACTTGAAGCCGATATTGTTTTAGCAAAAATTGCTTCAGTTCAGAATATTGTAAAAAGCATGGAAAAAGCAAATCTTACGGTTGAAGGTTTTATTGTTGAAGCCTTGGCAACAGGTGAAATAGCTTTAACACCGGAAGAGAAAGAAATGGGTGTTGTTCTCATTGATGTCGGTGGAGGCATAACCAACATTTCGGTGTTCAAGAACAATATGTTAAAGTTTTATTATTCAATACCTGTGGGAGGAGATCATATAACCAATGATATTTCCGTAGGTCTTGAAATACCTTATACTGAAGCAGAAAAGCTCAAAAGGGAATATGAACTGGCATTGACATCGTTGATAAAGAATGACCATGAGATTACTGTAAATGAAATAAATGAGAGTATGAAACGAAATATAAAAGTATCGGAAGTAATTGGGATAATAGAAGCAAGAGTCCATGAAATGTTTTCCATATGCAAGAGTGTACTGGAGGAATCAGGATATGCTTCCGACATAGGCAAAGGTATTGTGTTAGCGGGAGGCGGCATATCCTATATTGATGGAAATAATCAACTGGCTTATGAGGTGTTTGGCTTACCTGCAAGAATAGTAGCCCATAAAACGTTAGGGATATCAAAGCCTGAGTTCCTTACTTCTATCGGCGCTGCAAAATACATTGCAGATAAGATTAAAACTTGTAGTGAAGAAAGTTATACCAAAGACCAGAAAGTTAAGAAATCCGGTAAGGGATATGGATTATTGAAGAAATTATCCAACCTTTTTAACAGCTTGTTTTAACATTGAAGGACTATTTTGACTCTTTAGTTCTTTTTTATGGATACACATTGCATTTAGTTTATAATTATTTTAATTTATGTGTAAATAAATCTGAAATTTCTCCGATTATTATTTTATATTAAGGGAAATATGTTCTTGCGTAAACCCAAATATTAATATATTATTTTATATTGAGGGAATATACGTAGCAATAAATATGAATATAATCTTTTAGTGTTGGTATATAAATAGTTTGGTAAGGTAAGTACTACTTATTAACTAATGAGAAAGAAGGGGGATTTAAATTGCTGGAGTTTGATATCGATATGGAACAGTTTGCCCAGATTAGAGTTATAGGCGTTGGCGGCGGGGGAAATAATGGCGTTAACAGAATGATAACTGCAGGACTTCGTGGTGTTGAATTTGTTGCTGTAAATACAGATAAGCAGGCTTTGTTTTTATCAAAGGCGAATACTAAAATTCAGATTGGGGATAAACTTACTAAAGGTCTAGGTGCGGGAGCTAATCCTGAAATTGGTGAGAAGGCGGCCAATGAAAGCAAAGATGAAATTGCTCAGGCAATAAAGGGAGCAGACATGGTTTTTGTAACCGCTGGAATGGGCGGTGGAACAGGAACAGGTGCAGCACCGGTAGTTGCTCAAGTAGCAAAGGAAATGGGTATACTGACAGTAGGTGTTGTAACCAAGCCCTTTATGTTTGAGGGAAGAAAGAGGATGCAACACGCGGAAAGAGGAGTGGAAACCTTAAAAAGTACTGTTGATACTCTCGTTACAATACCTAATGACAGGCTACTTCAGGTGGCGGAAAAGAAGACTTCCATAGTTGATGCTTTTAGGATAGCAGATGATGTATTGAGGCAGGGTGTTCAAGGGATATCAGATTTGATAGCTGTTCCAGGTCTTGTGAACCTTGACTTTGCAGATGTCAAAACTATTATGCTTGATACAGGACTTGCCCATATGGGTATAGGTAGAGCAGCAGGAGAAAGCAGAGCAGAAGAAGCTGCAAGACAGGCGATTCAAAGTCCTCTTCTGGAAACTTCAATTGAAGGAGCAAGGGGGGTACTTCTTAATATAACAGGTGGTGCAGATTTAGGATTGTTTGAGGTCAATACAGCTGCCGAACTGGTACAGAAATCTGCTGACCCTGATGCAAACATCATTTTTGGTGCGGTTATTGATGAGAATTTAAAGGATGAAATTTTAATAACTGTAATTGCAACAGGTTTTGACAAGATTCCTGTAATAAAGAAGGTGGAAAAAGCTGTTGAAAAAAGTCCGACCTCATCTAGTGAAAGACTAGCACCCACAGAACCATTAATGAGTGATGAACTTGAAATACCTACTTTCTTAAGGAGAAACAGGTATAAATAAAATTTATAATAATTCCGGCAAAAAACTTCGGGACTTGATGTCCCGAAGTTTTTTATTTGGTGTCCTAAAGTTTTTGTCATACGTTTTTTTTATTCTACAGTATGGTTTGACAAAATAAATATTGCTTAAAATGTATAATTGAAAGTAATTCAGAATAGTGAAAATATAAATTCTACTACTTTTTTTGTAAACATCTATTTGAAGCAAAATAGAGATGCGATAAAGAGGAAGTAAATATTTCACTCATTCCTTAGAATAAAAATACATGCTCTTGCATATAAGTTATAAGGGTGTTGTCTTATGTTTTGAATATTGTTTTAAATATTCAAAAAGGATTTTTTTTAAGTCCAAAGTGATTGGCTCTGGGGGGATATAAATGGAGATATACTTGGATATATTAATATTAGAAAACATCGTCATGAACTACCTTATACTGTTATTGACAGCTAAATTCACCAAGAACAGAACGTCTAATCTGAGGTTGTTCATAGGCGCTTTAGTAGGGGCGACCTATGTTGTTGTTTTAATTCTATTACCGGGTTTGCAAATGTACTACACTACACTTGCAAAGATAGTATTGTCTTTTGTAATCGTTGCTGTTACTTTTTCACCAACAAAGATTGTTCCTTTTTGTAAAATATTAGCAATGTTTTACATATCAACGTTTATTTTTGCCGGTGCAGCCTTTGCGTTTCTGTATGTCAATAAGACTGGAGGAATAGTAAGAAACGGAATATTTTATGTCTTTTGGGACTCAAAATGGACAATGCTTTTTCTGTCAATATTAACTGCGGGGATTATTCTGAGAATATTCTGGGACATATTGGAACAAGAGGTTATGAAGAAAAAACTGCTTATTCCCCTTAAAATCGCGTTCGAGAGCGACAAAATTGACATGTTTGCACTTGTAGATACTGGAAATTCGCTCCATGACCCTCTGACCAATTCACCTGTAATTGTTGTAGAGTTCAAAGCCATAAAGAGTATACTTCCTCTTGAAATTCAAAGCATATTTGAAGAGTGCAGAGAGGACGATATGGTTTGCGTAACCCGGATTGTTTCTGGGTCAAAATGGTATTCAAGGTTCAGACTTATTCCGTTTTGCTCTCTGGGTAAAGAAAATGGTATGTTGATAGGCTTTAAACCTGACTATATAGAGGTTGGGGGAAATAATGAAAAAAAGGGGGTTACGGACGTTATTATTGGTATTTATAACAGGACCCTTTCTAAGAATAATAATTATAACGCTCTTTTAGGTCCTGAGCTTGTTTAGTAATTATGAAAATACAACATTCCAATGTACAACCTTGAAAGGAGATAAAACTGATGCTTTTTCTGAAAAGAGCAAGATTATATTTATGGATTAAGTACATAAATGTACTAGAAAGGCTTGGGTTATATAAAAGATTTCCAATCCATTATATAGGTGGAAGCGAAGCACTCCCGCCACCTCTTAGCAGTGACGAAGAAAGCTATTTATTAAACAAGCTTGAGAAGAGTGATTATGGAGTAAAATCCATATTGATTGAAAGAAATCTCAGGCTGGTTGTCTATATAGCAAGGAAGTTTGAGAACACGGGCGTAGGGGTTGAGGATCTGATATCTATAGGTACTATTGGTTTGATAAAAGCCATTAACACTTTCAATCCAAGCAAGAATATAAAGCTTGCAACTTATGCTTCACGTTGCATTGAGAACGAAATTCTAATGTATCTAAGAAGAAACAACAGAATGAAGACCGAGATTTCAATTGATGAGCCGCTTAATATTGATTGGGACGGAAACGAACTTTTACTTTCGGATATTTTAGGCACTGATAACGATTTGATTCACAGAAGTATAGAGGATGAAGTGGATAAGGAGCTTTTGGGTATGGCAATGAAAAAACTATCTGTCCGAGAAAAAAGAATTATGGAACTTAGATTTGGACTTACAAACGGTGGGATCGAAAAAACCCAGAAGGAAGTGGCAGATATGCTGGGAATTTCGCAGTCATATATTTCCAGACTGGAGAAGAAAATAATAAGCAGGCTTAAAAAGGAAATCAGCAGAATGATATAAGTAAAATTTAAAAAACCATAAAATACTAGCACTTGATAAGTTTAGTTTCTGCAATCGGTACACGGCTTGTCAAGGTGTTTTGGGAAAATTATTTGCGTATTTTTACAGTATAAAAATGGCCTCCGTGGCAATAATGATACTGACTTGAATTTAATTGCCGGGAGGTTTTTCTATGCTAATCAATAAAGTTGAAATATGTGGTGTTAACACATCAAAATTGCCTGTACTGACAAACGAACAAAAAAAGGTTCTTTTTGAAAGAATGCATAAAGGAGATACTTCGGCAAGGGAAGAATTTATAAAGGGTAATCTGCGGCTTGTATTAAGTGTTATACAAAGATTTAATAACAGAGGAGAATATGTTGACGATCTTTTTCAGATAGGTTGCATTGGACTTATCAAAGCGATAGATAATTTTGATGTTTCTCATAATGTTAAGTTTTCTACGTACGCAGTTCCAATGATAATTGGAGAAATAAGAAGATATCTTCGGGATAATAATTCAATACGCGTGTCAAGATCTCTCAGGGATATTGCATACAAGGCTCTACAGGCCAAAGAGCGCCTGACAAATAAAAATTCGAAGGAGCCTACTGTTGAAGACATTGCAAAGGAGCTCGACATAACAAAAGAAGATATTGTTTTTGCCCTTGATGCAATACAGGACCCTATCTCTTTGTTTGAATCGGTTTACCATGACGGCGGTGATGCTATTTATGTTATGGATCAGGTTAAAGATGAAAAAAATCATGACGAGAACTGGCTGGAAGGTATTGCTTTAAATGAGGCTATGAGAAAACTCAATGACAGAGAAAAACTTATACTGAACTTGCGTTTTTTTGACGGAAGGACCCAGATGGAGGTTGCTGAAGAAATTGGAATATCTCAGGCTCAGGTTTCAAGGCTTGAGAAAACAGCACTCATGCATATGCGAAAGTATATATAGTCTAAGTGCAGTTATTAGAGCCATTTCCTGAAAGGAAATCCGGCAAAAAGCTTCGGAACTCGATGTTCTGGAGCTTTTTATTAGGACCATTTCTACTATAATATTTCTCAATAGCTCCCGGAGGACTTGATACACTTTTTGTGTTTGTGGTCTGAATACTTATAATTTATAGGTTTTACAGACCACAAAGTTTTCTGGTTTCTTTCATTTTCAACATATCATATCATATCAATATCATATCAGTTTGTATGTTTTCATATAAATAAATAGGATAGTTCGGTTTAAGCTGTATTTAACTGCGTAATATAAATGCAGTTATAAGGCTTAAAATCATACATGTACAGTAGAATTATTGGTGGTGTATTTATATGAACAGGACATCGGATTTCAAACAAAAGGAGGTTATTAATATAAATGATGGGAGAAGGTTGGGTTTTGTTTGTGATGTGGAAATTGATCTTGACAGCGGAAGGCTAGAAGCCATTATAATCCCGGGGGAGGGCAGGATATTTGGACTTTTCGGAAGGGTTAACGACTATGTTATTCCTTGGGACAGGATAAAAAAGATAGGTGAGGATATAATTCTTGTTGATGTATAGGCAAGGTATATTATAAACATATTACATAATAAACATATTAAAGCATTTTGAGTGGAAAATCAGTAAATAAAAGTGTATAATGAGTGTAATCTTTTTTAAGTTTTTTTATTTATGTCGTGCAAAAGAGGAAATCTGTTAATACAGTTGGATAAACGGAGGGATATTATGAAATGCCCATACTGCGGTTTTATTGAAGATAAGGTTATTGACTCAAGACCGACTGATGAGAGTTCTGCCATCAGAAGAAGAAGAGAGTGCTTAAAATGCCTGAAAAGGTTTACAACATACGAAAAAGTAGAAAGCTTGCCTCTTATTGTTATTAAAAAAGACAAGTCCAGACAGCCCTTCAACAGGGAAAAGCTTCTTAACGGGCTTCTTCGTGCATGTGAAAAGAGACCTGTTTCGATAAATGATTTGGAGCAATTGGTAGAAGGTGTAGAAGCTCAATGCCTGAATTCATTTCAGAGGGAGATTACTTCAGAGGATATAGGTGAGATTATCATGTCAAAGCTCAAAAATCTTGATGAGGTTGCATACGTCAGATTTGCCTCTGTTTACCGTCAGTTTAAAGATATTAATACTTTTATGGATGAACTTAGCAAGTTGCTTAATGAAAAATAAAAGAGGAAATTGAAGTGCGATGTAAAATTTTTATCGCATTCAACATAATAACCCAACTTTTTTAATGGTTGACAAAAGGTTTAGAAAAATGAAGGCAAAAGGTTAAAGATACAGAGTGACAAGCTTCTTTCCCTATGGTATAATTAGTGTAAACTATACTAAAGATGGGGTGTGTATACAATGAAGAAATTAATTAGCGGTATTATTATCGGTGGTATTTTAAGCACTTCTTTTTTGGCTTTTGCTGATGCAGACAGATGGGATGCACTTAAAGCAACATTTAAAGTTTTTGTTAATGGAAGTGAATTTATATCTGAAAAACCTACAGTAGCTATTGAGGGAAGTACATATCTTCCATTGAAAGCAATTGGAGATGTTTTGGGGGTTAGTGTCGAGTGGAATGGTGAGGAAAGCAGGGTGGAAGTAACTAAACCTGATGGAGTGGATAATCCTTCTGATTCAACAGACTTCAGTGGTTTGATGATTAAGCTTGATAGAGTGAATGCTAAAGTTGGTGATATAGTTGATATTTACATGACAGCATCAAGTGTACCGGCTGATGGTATCAACAATGGAGATATTGCATTGCAATTTTCAACAACTCATCTTGAAGTATTAAGTGTTACTGCAGGGGATATAGTTACCAATCCGGAAGAAAATTTCGACTTCAAGTTTGATAATGAGAAGGGTACTATTAAAATGATTTTTGCCGACGAAACCGGGCGTGGACTTGAACCTATCAAATCAAGTGGAAAATTCGCTAAAATTACAGTAAAAATCAAAGATTATGGTAATGGATCTGCTTCTACTCAAATTGTTCAGACTACTACCATAGGTGCTTTTGCAAATTCTGAGCTCAAATCATTGGATTATGCCTTTGTACCGGCAAGAATAGTTGTATCAAAATAAGATTCTAAAGAATAGTTAAATATTATATGGATAAAAGAAGGGGTATAATTAAGATATACTCCTTCTTTTATTAGGGCATTTCCTGAAAGGAAACCCGGTAAAAAGCTAGGGACTCGATGCCCCGGAGTTTTTTATTTTTAGTTTTTTTGGAGTGAAATGAAAAATGCAAAACTGAGTACCCTCGATTGGTACTCAGCTTTTTTATTGCTCCATAGCTATTTATTCCCTTTAGCTTAATAACTCTTTTATTAGTTTTACTACTTCATTTCCCCGATTCCCAATTATTTTTGAAAGCTTATCCCAATCATAATCGGTTAGTCTTTTTTTTACATCGGATGCATTGATATTCAATTTTTTTATTGAAGCTTTGTCGATTTCGTGCAGTTTGCGTATTCCGATGAAATCGTCCATCGATTCCGGTTGAAATCGTCCACGGGTTCT